>PNLC01000441.1 GCA_013822885.1 Bradyrhizobium sp. | reverse complement strand
CTCATGTTGATATGCGCGACGACGCCACCCTTGAGGCGGAAGGTGGCATAGGCGGAATCGTCGGCGGTCGCGGTGTATTTCCTGCCCTTCTCGTCGTAACGCTCCGGGATATCGGTCGTGCCGAAGCAGGAGATGCTCTCGACCTCGCCGAACAGATTGTCGAGCACGTAGCGCCAGTGACAGACCATGTCGAGAATGATGCCGCCGCCATCCTCGCTGCGGTAGTTCCATGACGGCCGCTGCGCTTCCTGCCAGCCGCCCTCGAACACCCAGTAACCAAACTCGCCGCGCACCGAGAGCATGCGGCCGAAGAAACCGGAGTCGCGCAGGAATGCGAGCTTCTTCAGGCCCGGCAGGAACAGCTTGTCCTGCACCGTGCCGTGTTTGACGCCCCTGGCGTTGGCGAGCTTCAGGACTGCAAGCGCCTCGTCCAGATTGGTCGCGATCGGCTTTTCGCAATAGACGTGCTTGCCGGCGTTGATAGCCTTGGTCAGCAGCGAGGGCCGCGCCTGCGTGGTCGCGGCATCGAAAAAGATGGTGTCGTCCTTGTTGGCCAGCGCCTTGTCGAGATCGGTCGACCAGCGCTCGACGTTGAAGCGACTGGCGAGGCGTTCCACCTTGTCCGCGTCGCGGCCGATAAGGATCGGATCGGGGAGCATGCGGTCGCCGTTCGAAAGCACCACGCCACCCTGGTCGCGGATCGCGATGATGGAGCGGATCAGGTGCTGGTTGAGGCCCATCCGGCCGGTCACGCCGTTCATGATCAGGCCGAGGCGTTTGGTCGTCATACTGCTTTCTCCAGGGAAATTCGTGGCGTCGCTTGTGCCAGCGGCTGCATCGTGGACCAGTCCGGATGGACTGACGTGGCAAAGCCCGGCGTCGTCAGCGATCCCGTCAGGAGATCGCCGTCATGGATCGCGAGCCGAACTTTTCCGCCGGCGCGGACATAGAGATCGGGATGCGCGGCGAGGAACGCATCGGCTTCCGCGGCGGGCGTTTCACCAAAACCGTCGACATAATGGTGGCCGTTGCGCTCGGCATGGGTGACGCCGATCAGCGCGCCGAGCGCGAGATCCTGCTGCACCGCAAGTCCCGCCTGGCAGGTCAGGTCCTCGCCGGCGATGAAGCAGTTTTCGCCGCCGGCGCTCCACTTCGCCGCGCGCGCCGCATTGATCACCGACTTGTAGATGCCCTTGCAGGATTTCGAGGAGATGCCGCGATAGCCAAGCGCCCGCGCCATCGGAAACGCATCGTAGGAGTCGTCCGCCTCGTCGACGATGAAATCGCGCCGCGCCAGCGCGCCAAGCGGCGCCTGGCGCGTGATGTCACGCGGCATCGGCTGTTCGATGTAGAGCAGATTTGCCGCAATCGGCCGCAGCGCCGCTTCGCGGTCGAGCCGGTCGACCAGCGCGCCTAGTGCCGCGAGGTCAGCATATTGTTCATTGGCGTCGAGCGTCACCCGGTAGTCATAGGGCAACGTGGCGAGTTCGCGCCCGATCCAGGTCAGGCGCTCCGCATCGTGCTCGGGATCGCCGTTGAGCTTGAGCTTGAAATAGCGCGCGCCGGCGTTTTCGTGTCGGTCGGCGACGCCGCCCTCGCCCTTGACCTTGTCATCCATGCCGACCGTGTGCCGGATCGCCACGCGCTCCAGCCGCCTGGTCTTTGCAAGAAACTGCGAGACGTCGCCATCGGCCAGATCGCGCGAAAGCCGCGCATCGACATCAGCAATATTGGCAGCCATGCCGTCAAGGAAGTTGGTCCCCGTACAGCGCAGCAGCGCATCGAGGATCGCCTTGTCGATTTCGGCTGGCCCGTAAGCCGCCGCCAGTGGCGGAATGTCTTCGCGCGCACAGGCTTCGATCTGCGCCCCGATACAGGCCGCGTGCAGGCCGAACGCGGTCTCGAAGCCGGAATGCGCCAGATAGAGTTCGCGCGCAATCAGCAGCGAGCGTCGCAGTTCCGTCACCGTCTCTTCCGGCGACAGATGCGGCCGCTTGTCGAACCATTTTGCGACCAGAAACTCGGCACTGGCCCCGGTCGCCCTGCCCTTGCCTTCGACCTCGATCTCGACCCGCACAAAGGCCTGCGGCGTCGCGTTGATCACGACCGCGCCGAACCTGAACGGCCGGGCAAAAGTGACCGGACGTTCGAAGAAGGCGATATCCTTTACGGTCAAACGTAGCGGCATTGAAAGCCTGCTCTCAGTCCAGCGCGCTTTGGGTGAAGAAATGCTTGCGAATGCGCTGCACCAGTTCCGTAAACGCAGGATCGGCCATCGCATCCAGCGAGCGCGGGCGCGGCAACGGCACGTCGTAGATCGCGGCGATCGCGCCGGGCCGTTCGGTCATGACCAGCACGCGGTCGGCGAGAAACACCGCTTCCGGAATCGAATGCGTGATCAGCAGCACCGTCTTGCCGGTTTCGCGCTGGATCCGCATCAGTTCGACATTCATCTTCTCGCGCGTCATGGCGTCGAGCGCGCCGAACGGCTCGTCCATCAGCATGATCTTGGGATCGTGCACCAGCGCGCGGCAGATCGAGGCGCGCTGCTGCATGCCGCCGGACAATTGCCAAGGCAGTTTCTTCTCGAACCCCTCGAGCCCGACCAGTTTCAACAGCGCTTTCGCCCGCGGCAGGTATTCGCCCCTGGGCAGCTTTTTCATGTCGATCGGCAACATCACGTTGGACAGAATGTTGCGCCAGGGCAGCAGCAGCGCATTCTGGAACACGATGCCGACATTGCCGTGCGGCTTCGTTACCCGCTCGCCTTCGACCAGGATCTCGCCGGTCGAGGGCGCGAGCAGCCCGGAGATCATTTTCAGCAGCGTGGACTTGCCGCAGCCGGACGGGCCGACCACGACGAAGAACTCGCCCTCGTTGATGTGGAAATCCAGCGGCCGCAGCGACGGCACGTCGCCATCGCGCGAACGATAGGTTTTCGAAACGGCCGACAGCGTGATGCCGGACGCCGCACCGCCGGCGCGGTCCGACACCAGGCGCAGGTGCACGCCTGGTTGGTCGGGCTCGGTCGGTTTGATCGCGGCGTTCATTCAGGTGAGTCCATTCGGGCGCTCCCTCTCCCCGCGTCGTCCCTGCGCCCCTCGTCGTCCCTGCGAACGCAGGGACCCATACGCCGTGCCCTTTCGTTCAGGCACGCTGGGAGAGACCTTCTGCAACAACCAAAGCCGGTGGCTATGGGTCCCCGCGTGCGCGGGGACGACGATAGATTTGTCACAAGTCCAATCACGAACCGCCCTGCGGCAGGTAGTCGTTGGTGTAAAACGCCTTCGGATTGTCCTTGGCTTTCGCATCCAGCCCGCCATATTCGACCATCAGGTTGACGGTATCCGTCATGTTCTGGTCGGTCACCTGGAACGGCCGCTTGCCCTTGGTCTCTGCCGTGCGATAGAGCGGGATCGTCAGCTCAAATCCTTTCGTCAGCGTTTCGATCTTGCCGCCTTTCGGGTTGGCATCGAGGATCGACTGCGCCGCCGCTCTCGGCTCCTTCTCCGCGGCTTCGACGGCCTTGGTCGTCGCCGACATGAAGCGCTTGACCAGATCGGCATTCGCCTTGACGAATTCGGTGTTGGCGACGACGCCCGAGCAGACCATGTTGATGCCGTAGTCGGCGAACTTGATCGCGTTGACGTCCTTCCCCGTCGCGTCCTTGATCTTCATCGACTGGTCCATGACGTAGCCGAGCAGCAGGTCCGCCTGGCCGTTGATGACGGCGTTCAGCTTGGTCTGACCGTCGCCTGCCACGGTCTGGAAGTCGCTTTCCTTCAGGCCGGTCTTTTTCAGGAACAGCGGCCAGATCTGCGTCATCGAATCCGCCGGCGTGATCGCCACCGTCTTGCCCTTGATGTCCTCGGGTTTCTTGATGTTCTTTTCGACAAAGCCCATCGCCGACATCGGGCTGGTCTGCAGCAGCACGCCGGTGGCGACGATCGGGGCGCCCTTCACCGCGGCGCGCATCATGGTGGGAACGTCGACATAGCCGAAATTGGCGGTCTTGGCCGCGACCGCCTGCGTGGTCGCCGCCGAACCGCGGCCTTCCTGGATTTCGAGGTCGATGCCCTCGGCGGCATAGATGCCCTTGGCCTTGCCGTAATAGAACGGCGCGTGCTCGCCATAGACGTACCAGTTCAGCATCAGCAC
>PNLC01000440.1 GCA_013822885.1 Bradyrhizobium sp. | reverse complement strand
GGAGCCGTCGATCACGGCCATCTCGCCGAAGAACTCGCCTTTGCCGAGGGTGACGATGACGGTCTTGCTGGCGCCGTTCATCTTGGCGATCTCGACCTTGCCGTCGAGGACGACGAACAGTTCCCGTCCGGTCGAGCCTTCCTCAAAAATGACGTCATTCACATCAAATTCGTTGATGCATTTCTCGATCGTCATGGCGCACCTCCTGCCTTCTGGCTGGTCGGTGCGGCCATGTTAGTCGGGAAACCGACCGGCGCAAACGAAACAGGCAGGGATGCCGCAGGGCAGCATGATGGAATTGGACGGCACGGCCTGCGCGGCCTCTCAAATCGGCCGGACAAGTTCCTAAAATTTCGGTAAGGCGGCGGCCGGTAACGATTTCGCAAGCAATAAAAGTTACCAAATGGTCAATCAATTCTGGAGAACCCAACGTGAGCGATCAGCAGCCCGAGCCCATCAACGGTGAGACCGGAACGCCTGGCACCGGATCGGCCGCCCCCAACGCGTCGGAGCCGGTAGCCGCGGCGGCTGAGGTCGAGGCACCGCGTATCGCGCCCGAGCCGGAAGCCGCTCCCAAGGCCGACGCTCCCAAGGCCGAGGCGGCCAAGGAGGAGACCGTCAAGGCGGAGGCAACCAAGGCAGAGGCATCCAAGGCAGAGGCAGCCAGACTGGATGCTGCCGAGGTTGAAGCCCCCAAAGCTGAAGCTGAGGCACCGAAGGTCGAGGCGCCCAAGGTCGATGCCGTGAAGACGGCAGAGCCGCGCTTCCCCGGCAAGGTGATGATCATGTCGCCGGGCGACCGCGCCGGCATGGGTGCGAAGTCTGAGGCTGCGGCCGAGGCATCGTCCGGCAAGCGCCGGTTCGGCGCGATGGCTGCCGTGGTGGCGCTGGCGACGGTGGCCGGCGCGCTCGGCGGTGCGCTGGCGACGGCGGGTGTCGGGAAGTTGATGGCCGGGGATTCCGCCTCGGCATCGGCCAAGGACAGCACGAAGGACAGCACGCTCGAAGCCACGGTGGCGCGGATCGATGCCGACATTGCAACGCTGAAGGCCAGCCTCGAGCAAACCGCCAAGACCGGCGCGACCCAGTTCAGCAAGGCCAGCGACCGCCTCGACAAGGTCGAAAAGGCGCAGGTGGAGCCAGCCGCGAAACTCGCCAAACTCGGCGATACGGTCGCCAAGCTCAGCGAAGCCACCGACAAGCTCCGCACCGCGCAGGCGTCGGCTCAAGCTCAGGCAAAGGATGTCAGCGTCACCGGCTCGATACCGCAGCAGGTCGCAGCCGCTACGGCTGCGCCCGCACCTGCGGCTCCGCCGAAGCCTGAAGTCGCCCGGATGCCGACGGTCGAAGGCTGGGTCCTGCGCGACGTCGCCAACGGCAGCGCGTTGATCGAGGGCCGCCGCGGCATGTACGAAGTTTTTGCCGGCGATCCGGTGCCGGGGCTCGGCCGTGTCGATGCCATCCGCAAGCAGGATGGCCGCTGGGTGGTCGTGACCAGCAAGGGCCTGATCGTCGCGCGCTAGCGTGTTCGGCGAGCAGCCGGACTTGAGAATATTCCCTCACTCTGACGTGAAAGTGCGCCCCGATTGTCACGAGACAGCCGGGGCGCTTTTCGGCTAGTTTCCTGAACGCAATCTGCTGCAGCCGACGCCTTCGAAGGGCGTCGCGTGCCCTCAGCATTCGTCAGGACATGGCTCCGCGTGCGTATCCTTCTGATCGCCTTCATCCTGCTTCATGGCGCGGCACCAGTGGCGCGCGCCGTCGAGTCAGCCGCGCTGGAACGCGGGGCCGCCATCACCGATCCCGCGACGCTGCGCGAACTCGATGGCGGACGGTTTCGCCTCGACCGCATGCTGCAGTCGGAGAGTTCGGCGGATGCGCCGCTTTCGAACGACGAGCTGTTTCGCCTGCCGTCGATGATGCCGGTCCGGCAGGCGATTGACGGCGAATTCGATCGCTATGTGGTCAGGCACAGAGCGGGCCTCCCAAAGGAGACCATCGGCGTCGGTGAAAACTTCGACTTCCAGCTATTCGACCGGGCGCTGCTTTATTCAACGCAGACACGGTTCGTGCTGGCGGGCATCGTCAATCGCATGGACCGCGCCTATGTCTCTCCGGCTGACTGCGGCGAGGTGCGCCTGATCTACCGCCTGACGTGGCTGAATGCCCCGGATCCCGGCGACAACGCCGCTTCGCAGCGGCTGCCGATGACGCTGAACCTCGTGCTGAAGGCCAAGGCCGATCAAAAGGCCGATCGCAGCGGCCCGGAGGTCACATGCTCCGGGATCGCAAATCGCTGGCTCGCGCCTGGTGCGCTCTCCACCGAAAAGCTGCAGGCAAAGGATAGTCCGCTCGATCTGCTTGGAGTTGAGAACGTCGACCGCATCGAGACCAACCTGCAGATCGCCCATGCGCCGAAATCCGCCGCTCGCGATTTCCGCACCGACTATCTCCTCAAGGTGTTTCGCTACGACCGGCAGGCCCGCGTGTTCGCGGAAGCGTCGATGGAAAACCAGGTCGACCGCGCGCGCATCCTGGCCGACGACAGCCTGAAGCGTGCGTTCCGCATATGGCTGCTCGATCCCGTCAATCTCGCCGAGTTCGACCGCGGCACCGTGCTGATCCCGGAAAAGTTTCTCGCCAAGGCTGCGATTGCGTCGACGCCGGCCGGCTTCGATCCATCGGACTTGCAGCCGGAGTTCGGTCTCGTGCAAGGCGAGGGCGCCGCGTTCAGCGAGGCAGACATCGTTGCGGCGCTGAAGAAGGCAGCCGCGAGCGGCGTCAAGCTGCAGAACATCCGCTCACCCGGTGGCTTCGAGCGCCGGCTCAACGACGTCACCTGCGCCGGCTGCCACCAGACGCGCGGCATTGGCGGCTTTCACTTTCCCGGTGTCGACTGGATGGCGGCAAAGCCCTCCAACTCGACCGTGGTTCCGGCATCGCCGCATTTCTTCGGCGACCAGGCCCGCCGCCGCGATATTCTCACCGCGCTGCGCGACGGCAGGCAACCGGATTATTCGAGAGGGTTTGCCAGCCGCCCGCAATTGCGCGGCAGCACCGAACTCGCCGGAGCGGGATATTACGATGGGTGGGGAGCGCATTGCTATGTGGCTGCCAAGCCTGCCGCCAGCAATGACGCAAGCTTCAAGGAATGGAACTGCGCCGAGGGGCTGGCCTGTCAGGCGGTCGGCAAGATGTCGCGCATCGGCATGTGCTTCGTCAAAGGCCGCTAAAGTCGGTCGCGAATTGTGCTAGGTGATGGGAGTGTCAAGCTCCGGAGACCGGCGATGAGTTCTTCCGACAACGACAAGCAGCGCAACCGCGAGATCGCGGAGAACGAGGCGGATCGGCAAACGGTCGGAGACGTCCGCGTCAGCGTGTGGGCGATCGCGGTCACCGTCGTTGTCGGGGTGATTGTGTTCGGTATCGGCTGGGCGTGGTTCAACCGCTGACTGTTACGTATCCGCGGTCACTTGGCGTAATGCGTCAGCCGTTTGCCGGGCAACAGGTCGTAGGCCGATTTCCAGCCCGGCAATTGCGCCATGCGCCCAAGCCAGGCGTGGATCGCGGGATGGCTCAAAGCCCAATCGTAGCCGGTCTCGTCAGCGGGATAGTGCAGATAGGCCATCATGGAAATATCCGCCACCGTCGGCCGTTCGCCGATCGCGAATGAATTCTTCTGCATGTGTGCTTCGAGGATCGACAGGAAATCGTCGAGCCGCCTGCGGAAATACTTTTGCACGGCCTCGTCTGGTGATGGCGTGAAGGTCCGGTTATAGCGATAGGTCGCCATGTAGCCGGTGAGCTTGTGGTTGTCCCAGAACAGCCAGCGAAGCATCCCGAACTGGTCTTGTTCCGTCTCGCCGCCGAACCGGCCGAATTGCCTGGCGAGCTTGAGCAGGATCGGCGCGGTCTGGGTGAGGCGTTCGCCATCCACCTCGAGCACCGGAATTTCGCCCATCTCGTTCACATCGCGCCGCCATTCCGGCGTGCGGGTGACGCCGCCGCCGAAGTCGGTCCATACCGGCTCGAAGCGCTGCCCGCACAGCGTGAGCATGAGCGCGAGCTTGTAGCTATTCCCGGATTCGGGAAAGTAGTGCAGGCGATAGCTGGGCATGGCTCTTCGACCTTACGCTACCGCGCCGGATGCACGCAGCTTGCCGATCGCGG
>PNLC01000439.1 GCA_013822885.1 Bradyrhizobium sp. | reverse complement strand
GTCCTGCCGGCACCAGATCAGGGATGGCGCCGCCCGCGAGGCCATCCACGTCGCCCGCGTGCTGGCAATGAGCCTCGACCGAGCGCCGCCTGCGGGAAAAAATTCGTGATTTCGGCGGAACCTGTGCCGCGAGCCCGGAACGAATATGCTCCCTGAAGCTTACAACCCGGAGCGCGCTGCAACGCAGCTGCAGGGGAAAGCGTTGGAAAATCAATTGATGATCCTGATCGTCGAAGACGATCAGCTGATACAGGGCGTCATCGAGGAAGCCCTGTCCGATGGCGGGTTCGAGACGACGATAGCGTCCTCGGGCGAAGAGGCCATTGACCTGCTCGACGGCGCAGATCCCGGGTTCCGGGCACTCGTGACCGACATCAATCTTGGCAATGGCGCGAGGGATGGCTGGGCCGTCGCAAGGCATGCCCGGCAAACCAGGCCCGATCTACCGGTCGTCTACATGACGGGCGACAGCGCCAACGAGTGGCCTTCGGAGGGTGTTCCCAACAGCATCCTGCTCACCAAGCCGTTCGCGCCGGCGCAACTGGTTACCGCCGTTTCGCAACTGCTGAATGCCGGCTCGCAACCCTCGACATAGGCGCGGCTGACAATCGCTGGTAAGCGGAGCACCCGGGAGAGGCTTCAGGCATCGCCTGAGGTCTCCCTGGCCACCAATGGAATCGGATCACATCGTCAAACAAGATCGTGATAGGTGAGGCAGACCACACGGACTGCAGCCGTTGGCCGTAAATGCGAAGGCGCAATCCTGTTTGCATTTTGCATTTTGAGCCGAACGGAGATTTCAATGACCCGTCTGCTGATTTCCGGATTCGTGGCCGTCGCCCTGCTCGCCGCCACCAGCCTGTTGCATCTGCGTTCACCTTCAAACGACCGCCTCGCCGCCATGACCACCGGCATGGCCTCGGCAAAGAAATCGCCGTCTGTCGCTGCCAGGCTCCCGATCGAGGATTATGAGGACATGTCGTTCGTGTTCACGGCGCCGCCGCATCCGGCGCAGCCATAGCATCGGCAGATTATCTGCGCCTATCGCTTGGTCGCGCGCTTCAGAAACTCGACCAACGCGGCGCGGTCCTGCTCCGAGCCGATGCGCTGCTCGGGCATCTTGGTGCCGGGCGTATAGGCCGCTGGCCCGACCTCGAACAGCTTTGCGATCGTCTCGGGCGTCCAGACGATGTCGAGACGCTTGAGCGCGTCGGAGAAATTGTAGCCCGGCGCGGTTGCGATACGGCGGCCGAAGATGCCTGACAGCGTCGGCCCTGCCCTGTTGGCCTGATCGGCGCCGAGCGTATGACAGGCGATGCAGGCGCGGAAAACATCCGCCCCGCGATCGCCGGCAAAGGCTGCCAGCGGATCTCCCGCCGTCTCGACGAGAACCGAATCCATGGGCTCGCCGGTCGCCGCGTTCCAGCGCCGGATCATGTTGTCGGCGCCGCCGGTGAGCAAGGTGCGGCCGTCAGGGAGAAACACCACCGACCAGACCGGCAGTCCCGGACCGACCAGCGTGCGCGCAAGGCTGCGCGACTTGCGATCGATCACCGCCACTGCTCCGCCGATGCTTGCGGCGGCGACCTGCGTGCCATCGGGCGAGATCGCAATCGAGATCACCGGTCGCGGCACGGCCTGTACCTCGCCTGCCCGCGCGCCGTTCGCGGCGAGGAAGTACACCTTGCCGTCGGCGCCGCCGACCGCGATTTCACCATCGGCGCCGACAGCGACGCTGTTGAGCGGTGTCGGCATCGCAACGACGGTCGGTGGTTGCGAACCGGACAGCGGCCAGATGCGGACGCTCTGGTCGTAGCTGACGCTGACGACGGCGCGTCCGTCGGCGGCAAACGCCACGCCGTTGACGTTCTGCGTATGCTCCGCGAGCACGCGCGGCGCGCCGCCTGCGAGCGGCCAGAGCCGCACCGTGTGATCCCACGACGCCGAAGCGAGCGTTGTGCCATCAGGCGAGGCCGCAAGCGCCACGATCGGCGCCGTATGGCCTTCCAGCACCGCGTCGGGCTCGGCCTTGCCGGAACTCCAGATCGCAATCCGTCCGTCGGCGCCGGCGGTCGCCGCGCGGCCATCCTTCAGCCATGCGACCGCGTTGACGGCGTCGGAATGGAAGCGAAGCACCTGCTCGGCGGCATTGTGCGCCAGCGACCAGCGGATGGCGGTCGAGTCGAAACTTCCGGAAATCGCATTCAGCCCGTCAGGGGAAATCGCCAGCGCCCGCACCGGTCCGCCATGGCCACGCAGCTGCGCGAAGGCGGAAGTCGCCCCGATCGACAGAACGGCTAGCGCCAGCAGCGCGGACCGGGCCCGCTTGGCCAGCAATGCGTTCGCGGCAATCAATCGCATGCGCATCGGCCTTAGCGCACGCCCGGTCTGTCGCGGTCGAGGCCCTTGGCCTGGAGGTCGTCGAGATATTCCTGGAAGCGCCGCTCGGCGTTCAATCCGAGATCGCGCAGAAACGCCCAAGAGTAGATGCCGGTTGAGTGCATGTCGTCAAACCCCAGTCTGACGGCATAGTTACCGACGGAATCGACCGAAAGAATGGTGACGTTGCGCTTCCCGCCAACGGTCTTGCGCTCGGCTTCGGAATGCCCCTGCACTTCGGCGGACGGGCTGGTCACCCGGAGCAGTTCCGCTGATAAATCGAAGATCCTGCCGTCGTCGAACGACACCTGCAGGGCGTGACGATCCTTGCGAAGCCGGATCTCGACCGGCCATGCGACGGTGACGCCAGGCGTGAGCACCGCGGGCCTTCAGCTCGGCCCGATCAGATTATGGCCGGGATCGCCGACCCTGGCGCCACTCGTGGAATAGGCGACGGAACTCTGCTCCTGGAAGGTGTTGAGCACCATCGCCACACCGACGGCGGCAATGAACGCAAACCCCAGAGCCGCAAAAAAGACTTTCATGGTCCTTCCTCACATTTGACTTGAGCCGGCTCACACTTCACGTGAGCCGGGCCGACTATTCGGCCGGGACGGCGTGCGGCGTACGGTCGGGCGGCGCGCCCGCCTTCCGCTGCTGTTCCTCGGCCCAGAGCGAGTGATGCTCCTTGGCCCAGTTCACATCGACCTCTCCGGTTCCCATCGCGTCGAACGCGCCTTCCATCCCGACCGAGCCGATATAGATGTGTGCCAGCATCGCGGCGATGAAGAGCATCGCGATCACGGCATGGATCACGGTCCAGAACTGCAGCGCGGTGACGCTGCCCGGGAGATACGGGAAGATCAGGAACCAGCCGGACACCGACATCAGCGCGCCGCCGATGATCACGATCCAGAAAATTCCCTTTTGCCCGGCGTTGAAGCGCTTGGCCGGCGGATGCTTGCCGTTGGAGAGAATGCCGCCACCCTGCTTGATCCATTCCAGGTCGAGCTTGCCCGGGATGTTGTCCTTGATCCAGATCAGGAACATGACCACGAGGCCCAGCATGAACGGGAACGCCAGGTAATTATGCGCAAGCTTGGCCCAGGCCGACATGTTCGCAAAGGCTTCCGGTCCGAACAGCGGCAGGATCAGCATGCGGCCGAAACTCACGTTCAGGCCTGACAGCGCTAGGATGATGAAACAGCTTGCCGTCAGCCAATGGGTGAAGCGCTCGAAACTCGCGAACCGCAGAATCGTCTTGCCCGAAAAACCCCGCTGCAGGCGGATCCGGCCCCGCACCATCATGAAGATCGCAAGCACGGCCAGCATCCCGAGAATCGAGAGACCGCCGATCCATGGCAGCTTGCTGCGCTGGAAATCGCGCCAGTCGCGGCCGGCTGGCTGGATCAGACTGGATGCCATCTTGTCCGGGATGGAGATGCGCCCGCTGATCTTGTCACCCTCCTTCAGCGCATTCAGAAGCTTGTCTTCCTGAACGGCTTCGGCGGTCGGCTTGAAGGAAATCTGCGCCGCCGCGGGATGGCCGAGAACGAACAGCAGCGCGAACGCCGCGAACAGAGACTTGGCGATCGCTAGCTTGAGAGTTGAAAGTGAGCCTGGCATTTGCACAACGCCTTCCGATTTAGAAATTACGCGAATGCCGCAGCGCCAAAGCGCCGCGGCCATGGCATCAGCCGGTCGGAGAATCGCTGTAGGCCGTCTTCCAGCCCCACATGCCCGAGCCGTAGCCGCGCTTCATCACGCGCTCCTTGTAGATCTCGGCGATGATCGCA
>PNLC01000438.1 GCA_013822885.1 Bradyrhizobium sp. | reverse complement strand
ATCGATCGTCATGTGGACGGCGGCCTGGCTGCCGTCGACCAGCACCGGGATGCCGCGGTCATGCGCGATCTTCACCACGTCCTTGACCGGAACCACGGTGCCGAGCGCGTTCGACATCTGCGTGATCGCCACCAGCTTGGTGCGGTCGGTCAGGAGCTTCTCGAACTCCTCGATCAGGAAATTTCCTTCGTCATCGACCGGCGCCCACTTTATCACGGCGCCATGACGCTCGCGCAGAAAGTGCCAAGGCACGATGTTGGAGTGATGCTCCATGATGGAGATCACGATCTCGTCGCCGGCCTTGATGTTGGGCTCGCCCCAGGATGACGCCACGAGGTTGATCGCCTCGGTGGCGTTGCGGGTGAAGATGATCTCCTCGATGCGCCCGGCGTTGAGAAACTTTGCGACCTTGGCGCGGCCGCCCTCGTAAGCCTCGGTCGCGGCATTGGCGAGGTAATGCAGGCCGCGATGCACGTTGGCGTATTCGCTCGTGTAGGCCTCGGTCATGCGGTCGAGCACGGCGGTCGGCTTCTGCGCGGAGGCCGCGTTGTCGAGATAGACCAGCGGTTTGCCATAGACCTTCATCGCCAGCGCCGGAAAGTCCTCCCGCACGCGGGCAACGTCATACGCACCGTTCATGACTGCTGGATGCTGGGTCATGCCCGTGCCTCCAGCCAGCGCTGTGCGGCTGCGATCGCGAGCTCGCGCAGATCGTCGTTGACGATCGACTCGATCGCCTCGCCCACGAATGCCTGGATTAGCAGCGCCTGCGCTTCCTTCTCGGACAGGCCGCGGGCACGCAAATAGAACAGCAGGCTGTCGTCGAGCGCGCCGGTGGTGGCGCCATGGCCGCAGGTGACGTCGTCGGCGAAGATCTCGAGTTCCGGCTTGTTGTCGGCCTCGGCCTCGTCGGACAGCAGCAAAGCCCGCGTCATCATCTTGGCGTCGGTCTTCTGCGCTTTGGGACGCACGATGATGCGGCCCTGAAACACCGAGTGGGCGCGGTCGTCGGCGACAGCGCGGAAAACCTCGCGGCTGGCGCAGTTCGGCACTGCATGATCCATGAACAGCGTGGTGTCGGCGTGTTGACGGCCATTGAGCAGATTGACGCCATTGGTCTCGACACGGGAATGCTCACCCGCAAACGCAATGGTCGCCTGATAGCGGCTGACGGCAGCGCCGGAGGTCATGCCAAAGGTGTTGAAGTGCGCGCGCGCACCCAGCGTGATGACGGCGGAAGAGACATTAATGGCTTCGCGGTCGTCCTCGATCAGGCGGATATGGTCGAGGCGTGAATTGTCGCCGATCGCGACGACTAGCGAGTCATGGGCCTGATAAGCCGTAGCACCCTCGGCAGCAATGTAGCTCTCGACCAGCGTCGCGCCGGCATCCCTGCCGAGGCGGAGCATCGAGCGCGTAAACATCGCCGCGGGCGCGGAGCCGCTGGCGACGTGAATGACATGCAGCGGCTGCGTCAGCACGACGCCATTGGCAATCTCGATCACCACGCCGTCGGTCATCATCGCGCTGTTGAGCGCCACCATCGGATTGGCATTATCAGGCGCGAGCAACTGCGCCTGCAGCGCCGCATCGCCGGCTTCCAGCACGTCGCGCAGGGTGCGGACGGCAAGCCCCTTCTCCAGCCCATCCAATTCGGAAAGCTTCGGCGCGAACAGGCCGTCCACCAGCACCAGCCGGCGCGCGGCCTTGACGGCCTGCAGTTTCACCGCAGCGGCGGCCCGCTTCAATGCAGCCGCATCCGGCGCGGGCGCCAGCGGCAACACTTCGCGCATCAGGGCGCGCAAGTCAGTGTATTTCCAGTCCTCGAGCCGGCGATACGGCAGGCCCACACTTTCATAGGCCTCGAAGGCAGCCCTTCTCGCCTCGGCGACCTGGCCGGTGCCCGGCAGCCGGTCGCGCGCGACCGCAAAGCTGTCGCTCAGCGCGCGTCCGGTTTCGTTCTTTGCCAAAGCCAAATTCATCACAATACCTGTCAGGCCGCGTCTTCGAACTGCGCGTAGCCGGAAGCCTCGAGCTCCAGCGCCAGCTCCTTGCCGCCGCTTTTCACCACCCGGCCCTTCGACATCACGTGCACGAAATCAGGCACGATGTAGTTCAGAAGCCGCTGGTAGTGCGTAATGACAACCATCGAACGGTCCGGCGAACGCAGCGCGTTGACGCCGTCGGCAGCCACACGCAGCGCGTCGATGTCGAGGCCGGAATCCATCTCGTCGAGGATGCACAGGCTCGGCTGGAACAGCGCCATCTGCAAAATCTCGTTGCGCTTCTTCTCGCCGCCGGAAAACCCGACATTGACGCCGCGGCGAAGCATGTCCTGCGGGATGTTCAGTGACTTCGCGACCTCGCGGACCTTCTTCAAAAAGTCCGGCGTCGAATACTCACTCTCGCCGCGCGCCTTGCGCTGGGCATTCAGCGCGGTGCGCAAGAATGTCATGGTCGCGACGCCCGGAATCTCTACCGGATACTGGAACGCCAGGAACACGCCCTTGGCGGCGCGCACATCCGGCGCCATTTCCAGGAGGTTCTCGCCCCTGAACAGGATTTCGCCGCCGGTGACTTCGTAACCCGGCTTGCCGGCGATCACGTGGCTCAGCGTCGATTTGCCGGAGCCGTTCGGCCCCATGATCGCGTGCACCTCGCCCGGGTTCACGGTCAGCGTCAGCCCATGGAGAATCTCGCGATCCTCGACACGGACTTTCAGATCTTTTACTTCGAGTAGTGACATTGATCGTCCTTAAGAGACTGACTTGGAATTTTCGTCATTGCGAGGAGCGCTTGCGACGAAGCAATCCAGCTTTGTTTACCAATGGATTGCTTCGCTGCGCTCGCAATGACGGCAGCAAAATCCACCATCATCCCACGCTGCCTTCCAGCGAGATCGAGATCAGCTTCTGCGCTTCTACCGCGAACTCCATCGGCAGTTGCTGCAGCACGTCTTTCACGAAGCCGTTGACGACCAAGCCGACGGCTTCTTCCTGGCTCAGGCCGCGCTGGATGCAGTAGAACAGCACGTCCTCGGAGATTTTCGAGGTCGTCGCTTCGTGTTCGAACTGCGCCGACGAGTTCTTCGCCTCGACATAGGGCACGGTATGCGCGCCGCATTTGTCGCCGATCAGGAGCGAGTCGCAGGCGGTGAAGTTGCGCGCGCCGGTCGCTTTCCGATGCGCCGTGACGAGGCCGCGATAGGTGTTTTGCGAGACGCCCGCCGCGATGCCCTTGGAGATGATCCGGCTCGTCGTGTTCTTGCCGAGATGGATCATCTTGGTACCGCTATCGACCTGCTGGTGACCGTTCGAGATCGCGATCGAGTAGAATTCGCCGCGTGAATTGTCGCCGCGCAGGATGCAACTCGGATATTTCCAGGTGATCGCCGATCCGGTCTCGACCTGGGTCCAGGAGATCTTCGAATTGTTGCCGCGGCAGTCGCCACGCTTGGTGACGAAATTGTAGATGCCGCCGACGCCCTCGGAATTGCCGGGATACCAGTTCTGCACGGTCGAATATTTGATCTCGGCGTCGTCGAGCGTGACGAGTTCGACCACGGCGGCATGCAACTGGTTCTCGTCGCGCTGCGGCGCGGTGCAGCCTTCGAGATAGCTGACGTACGCGCCCTTGTCGGCGATGATCAGCGTGCGCTCGAACTGGCCGGTGTTGCGCTCGTTGATGCGGAAATAGGTCGACAGCTCCATCGGGCAGCGCACGCCCGGCGGTACGTAGACGAACGAGCCATCGGAGAACACCGCCGAGTTCAGCGTTGCGAAGTAATTGTCCGACGTCGGCACGACAGTGCCGAGATACTTCTTCACCAGTTCGGGATGCTCGCGGATCGCTTCCGAGATCGGCATGAAGATCACGCCGGCCGCCTTCAACTCCTTCTGGAAGGTGGTCGCCACCGAAACCGAGTCGAACACGGCGTCGACCGCGATTCTGCGCTCGCCCTGCGGTTTCACGACGCCTTCGAGCACCTCGACTTCGCGCAAGGGGATGCCGAGCTTCTCGTAGGTCTTGAGGATTTCAGGGTCGATCTCGTCCAGCGAGCCGATCTGCTTCTTCGGCTTCGGCGCCGAATAGTAATAGAGATCCTGGTAGTCGATCTTCGGGTAATTGACGCGGGCCCAGGTCGGCTCGGTCATGGTCAGCCAGCGGCGATAGGCCTCCAGGCGCCATTCCAGCATCCAGGCCGGCTCGTTCTTC
>PNLC01000437.1 GCA_013822885.1 Bradyrhizobium sp. | reverse complement strand
ATGGTCACGACGAAGCTGGGGTTGGGGTCGACCGCCTCGACCACATATTTCGAGCCGTTCGACGTCGCACGCCGTTTCGCCACCCTCGACCTGATGTCAGGCGGTCGAGCGGGATGGAACGTCGTCACCTCGCTCAATGACGGCGAGGCCCACAACATGGGCAAGGATGCCCATCTCGAACATGACTACCGCTACGATCGCGCCGACGAATTCATGGAAGTCGTGCTCGGCCACTGGGATACCTGGGAAGACGGCTCGCTGATGATGGACAAGAAGACCGGCCGCTTTGCCGATCCGGCCAAGGTGAAACGGCTCGACCACAAGGGCGAATTCTACAAGTCGCGCGGGCCGTTCACCGTGCCGCGCTCGGCGCAGGGCCATCCCGTCATCATCCAGGCCGGCGCCTCCGGCCGCGGCCAGCGCTTTGCGGGACGGTGGGGCGAAGTGATCTTTACAGCGGCGCGCAACGTCGCCGCCGCCAAGGAAGGCTATGCGGCGGTCCGCAACGAAGCTTCCAAAGCCGGCCGCGATCCCGACCAGATGCGCCTCTGCAACCTCACCACGCCGGTCTGCGCCGCGACCAAGGCCGAGGCGGAGGACAAGATGGCCGTGATCAACAAGCTGCCACTGGAGATCGACGCACTGTCGCTGCTCGCGGAAGCCCTGAACTTCGACTTCGCCTCCAAGCCGCTCGACGAGCCGCTGACGTCGGAAGACCTCAAGAGTATGCAGGGCATTCTCGGTATCCGCGACGGCGTGCTCAAGACCTCAGGCAAGTCCAATCCAAGCGCGCGTGATTTCGTTACCTTCTCTGGCCGCGGCCAGGTGCATGACGCGATCGTCGGTGGCCCGAAGGAGGTCGCGGACAAGCTCGAGGAAATGTTCGTCGAGCGCGGCTGCGACGGGTTTGTGATCGCCGCCACCATCGTGCCCGGCTCCTACGCCGATTTCGTCAGGCATGTCGTGCCGGAATTGCAGCGCCGCGGCCTGTTCCACAAGGACTATGCCGGCAAGACGCTACGCGAGAATCTCGGCCTGCTGCGCCCCAAGGCGGGCGCCTGGAAAACACAGCCGCAGGCCGCGGCCGAATAAGAAAAAAGGAAAAACCATGCGTTGGCTCAAATTCACCGCCGCCGGCAAGACCTCCTGGGGCGTCATCGAGGACGACAAGGTGATCGCCGTCAGCGGCGATCCATTCGGCGAGTGGCAGCGTGGGACGCAGTCGCACGCACTGAAAGATGTGAAGATCGAGCTGCCGCTGATCCCGCGCACTTTCTATTGCGTCGGGCTGAACTACCTCAAGCACCTCAAGGAAGCCGCCGACAAGGCCGGCACGGTGCCGAACGTGCCTGACAGGCCCGAGATCGGCTATCGCGCGCAGAACGCGCTGATCGCCCATGACGAGGACGTGGTGATCCCGGCGAGTGCGACCGAGAAGATCCACTATGAAGGCGAGCTCGTCGTCGTCATCGGCAAGAAGGCAAAACACCTCACCGAAACCAACGCGATGGATTGCGTGTTCGGCTACACCATCGGCAACGATGTCAGCGAGCGTACCTGGCAGAAAGCCGACCGCAGCCTGTGGCGCTCCAAGAACGCCGATACCTTCAAGCCGATGGGCCCCTGGATCGAAACCGACGTCGATCTCGACAGGATGGAAACCGCCATCAGGGTCAACGGCAAGGAGACCGGCCGCTTCCACACCAACGACATGATCTTCGGCGTCGTGCCTTTTTTGGTGGAGCTATCGAAATACTTCACGCTCTCGCCGGGCGACGTGATCTGGATGGGCACCGACGGCGCCTCGCCCGACCTCAAGGCCGGCGATGTCGTCGAGATCGACATCACCGGCATCGGCACACTGCGGAACAGGTTCGTGGCCGAGAATGTATGAGGCGTCGGTCAGGCGCCGCGCCTCGAAGGACGAGGCCCTAGATCATCCGCGCCACGACGGGAATTCTCCGCAATAGCACCGTAACGCCCCAGCTCAGCGACAAGGTTCCGACGAAGACGACGGCGAACTTGACGATAGCCGGCCAGCCATAGTCGTAGACAGCATATTGCAGCCAGATGATGAAGATGTAGTGCGTGAGGAAGATGCCATAGGCCGATGGTTGCATCGCATCGAGCAACCGCATGCTGGCAGGTGCGAGATGGACCGACACCGTTAGCACCGTGAACGCCATCGCGGCACTGAACAGCGCGAAGGCGAGGCCATAGGCGGTTCGCCACAACAGCGCCGGCGAATCGAAATCTGCGATCCAGTTGTAGCGGCCGTAGACCATCAGCAGGATCGCGCCATAGAACAGCAGCGCAAACGCGAGCCAGGCCGGCCAGCGCCTGACCAGCTCGCCCTCTCCGCCGAGGATTCCGGCACGAAGGCTAACCGCCCCGATACCGACGCCAACCAGAAAATAGCCTGCATAGAGCAATATCCGGCTGGTCTGGATCGGCAGCGGATAGCCGCGTGGCTCCAGCCAGCTTGAATCACCGAATATGAGCCGCATCGGCACATATACAGCGACCGAGAATGCCAGAAAGCCGACGAACCCCGTCCAGGGCCTATCGCGCAACGAAAAGATCAGGAGGCCGAATGCTTTCAACAGCCGCGGCGCCAGAGCCCACAGCGCGGCGGCCACGATATCGAGCGCCAGCAGCACCCACAAAAACCATGCCGGGCCCGAGGGCCAGGGGCCGACGGTCAGCGTGCGCCACCAGAAGTGAAGAAAGTTGAAATCGGTGGTGCCAGGCAAGTGATAGCGCAAGAAGGTCGGATAATACGCAATTGGCATCAGCACGAAAACCGAGACCAGGAAGGGAATTCCGAGCCGCCACGCGCGCTCCCGCACGAAGTCCGCCGTTCCCCTTCGCGTCAGGCTGGCATGCACGAAGAGGCCCGAGATCAGGAACATGCAGGCCATGAAGAAACTGTCGTTGAACAGCACGACAAGATCGAACCCGATCCAGCGCATTTTGTCGCCGCTGCCGAAATAAGTGTAGTTGATCACGGCGTGATGGATCAGCACCAACAGCGTGATGAACGTCCGCGCACGGTCGAGCGGAACCATGCGCCCCGAGGCCCGATCGTTTCCTTCCGTCTGGGGTAGCATTTCATCCCATTTCAATCAGGCAGGTGCGCCCAATCGGGCCGATGTTATTTCTCGAACGCATCGTAGATCAGCTTCTTGACGTTCACTTGAACATCCGGCCTCACGGTTCGCCCGGTGAAGGCGAAAGCGGCCGCTGGAGCACGAACTCCCCACGTCATGCGCGGGCTTGAACCCACGCATCCATCGAGAGACAATTCCTTCAAAGATGCGATGGATTGCCGGATCAAGACCGGCAATGAAGGAGTTGCATGCGATAGTGGCTCAAACCGCCGTCGCCTTGGCGAACTCGACATAGATCTCGCGCAGCCGGTTGGTCATCGGGCCGGGCTTGCCGTTGGCGACCTTCTTGCCGTCGATCGACACCACCGCCTGCACGAACACCGTGGCGCTGGTGATGAAGGCTTCCTTGGCGGCCAGCGCTTCTTCCACCGAAAATGCCCGCTCCTCGACGCGGAGCTGGCGCTCCTCGGCAAGGGCGACCACGGCCTTGCGGGTGCAGCCGGGCAGGATCGCGCTGCCGTTCTGCCGCGTCACGATCACGTCGTCCTGCGTGAGAATGAAGCACGATGACGAGCCGCCCTCGGTGACCTTGCCGTCCTCGATCATCCAGGCCTCGCCGGCGCCGGCTTCCGCCGCGGCCTGCTTGGCCAGCACCTGCGCCAGCAGCGCTACGCTCTTGATGTCGCGCCGTGTCCAGCGCAGGTCGGGCACGGTGATCACGTCGATGCCGGTTTTGGCCGACGGTGCGTCGACTATGTCCTTCACCGAAGTGAACATGATCAGCGTCGGCTTGACACCCTTTGGAAACGCGAAATCGCGCCCGGTATCGGCGCCGCGCGTCACCTCCAGGTAGACCATGCCGTTGACGAGCTTGTTGCGCTCGACGAGTTCTTTCTGGATTTCCTGGATGCGCTCGACGCTTTCAGGCAACGCCAGCGATATCTCGCCGACCGAACGCTCCAGCCGCGCCAGATGGGATGCGTTGTCGATCAGCTTGCCGTCCAGCACGGCGGCCACTTCGTAGATACCGTCGGCAAACAGGAAGCCGCGGTCGAGGACCGAGACCTTGGCCTCTGAAAGTGGCACGAACGAACCGTTGACGTAGGCAATCTGTTCCAAAGGG
>PNLC01000436.1 GCA_013822885.1 Bradyrhizobium sp. | reverse complement strand
GGGAATGTCTGTTGTCGTCGTTCTGCTCGCTGGTGCTAGGGCCAGGCCAGGAGGCGCAGCCGATCCACGAGGACACGCAGCTTATTCCGCTGCCGCGCCCACACATTCCGATCACTCTCAACGCGATCTGGGCGCTATCTGATTTTAGGGAGGACAACGGCGCGACGCGGATCGTGCCCGGCAGCCACAAATACGATTCCTCGCCGGAATACGGCAAGGCCTATGACGCCGTGACGGCGACGATGAAGGCCGGCAGCGTGATGCTGTTCGACAGTGCGCTGTGGCACGGCGGCGGCGCCAACGACAGCGACGGCAGGCGTTTTGCGTTCTCCTGCGCCTATTGCTGGGGCTGGATGCGGCAGCAGGAGAATCTGCAACTCGGCATTCCCCGTGAGACCGCCCAACGCTTTCCGCGGCGGCTCCAGGAATTATGCGGCTACAGCGTCTACAAGGGACAGTTCGGCCATATCGACAACCACGATCCGATCGAGCTGTTGGGCCGCGAGCGCGGCAGACGCATGGTGTGGGAAGCCACCGACGCAAAGAAGGCGCGGATGGCGGAAGCGAAGCAATAACGGCTCTGTCGTTCCGGGGCGATGCGAAGCATCGAACCCGGAACCTCGAGATTCCCGGGTGCGCAATTGCGCACCTGAGGATGATCAAATCCGCATAAACCGCAGCGGCCGGAACACGTTCCCTTACGCCTCCAACTGCTTGCCGATCGGCAGCGCGCGGATGCGCTTGCCGGTCGCGGCGAAGATCGCGTTGATCAGCGCCGGCGCAAACGGCGGCACGCCCGGCTCACCGACGCCGCTTGGTGGCGTGTCAGGACCGGGAGGCACGATGTAGACATTGGTGACGGCGGGCGCCTCGTCGATCCGGATCACCGGGAAGTCGTCATAATTGCCCTGCTGCACCTTGCCGTCCTTGAAGGTGATCTCGCCGTGCTTGACCAGGCTCAGGCCCATGATGGCTGCGCCCTCGATCTGCGACTGGATCCGTTCCGGATTGACGTAGGTTCCGCAATCGATCGCGGTATCGACCCGCGGCACGGTGAGCTTCCCCTTGTCGTCAATGGCGACCTCGACGATCGTCGCGATATAGCTGACGAAGCTGCGATGCGCGGCGATGCCGAGCCCGTGTCCCTTGGGGACAGATCGGCCCCAGCCACCCTTGTCCGCGACCAGTTCGATCACCTTGCGAAGACGCGCGGTGTCGATCGGGTAGCTGTCGTAGGGCTCGCCATAGTTCCAGAGGTCTTTTACGGAATCCAGTTTGACGATCCTGGGAGCGCCGATCAGTTCGAGCAGCGTGGTCTTCTGATCGCGGTTGGTGGCATGGGCGATCTCGCCGACCATGGACTGCACCGCGAAGGCGCGCGGGATGTTCGACACGGCGCGGAACCAGCCGATGCGGGCGTGCGCGGCGGCTTCCGGATTCTCGCACTGCACGTTGGCGATCTCGAACGGCATATCGACCAGCCCCATGCCGAGCTCGAACGGCGCCTGGTGTTTCGCCCCGGCCGCAAACGTCGAGGCGATGGTCGGCGCGACGCTGCGATGCCGCCAGGCCGTCACCTTGCCGCTCTTGTCGAGGCCGGCCTCGATGCGTTCCACCGAGACGGTGTGCAGGAAGCCATTGCGAACGTCGTCTTCCCGCGTCCATTGCACTTTTACCGGAGCGCCGAGTTCTTTTGAAAGCAGGGCGGCCTCGATGGCGAAATCGCACTTCGACTTGCGTCCGAAGCCGCCGCCAAGGAGCGTGACGTTGACGGTGACATTCCCCTCGGGAATGCCGAGCGTCTTGGCGACGTCCTCGCGCGTCCCGCCCGCACTTTGCACCGGTCCCCAGATCTCGGCTTTGTCGCCCTTGACGTCGGCGACCGCAACCGGCGGCTCCATGGCGACATGGGCTAGATGTGGCAGATAGTATTCGCCGACGATCACCTTGTCGGCGCCCTTCAGGGCGGCTTCGACGTCGCCCTCCTTGCGCACCACCAGGCCGGGCTTGCGTGCGGCTTCCTCGAGCTGGGCCCGATAGGCGACGGAGTCGTATTTGCCGTTGGCGCCGTCATCCCAGACGATCTTCAGCGCGTCGCGGCCCTTGATCGCAGCGCCGGTGTTGCGCGCGATCACGGCGACGCCGCCGAGCGGCTGGAATTTCGAAGGCCACGGCCAGCCCTTGACTTCCATCACCTTCTCGACGCCGGAAACCTTCATCGCCTCCGCGCCGTCAAACGACACCAGCTTGCCGCCAGTCACCGGCGGCCGGGCGATGACGGCGTATTTCATGCCGGGGAGGCGGACATCGGCACCGTAACGGGCCGTGCCCACGGTTATGTCCCGAAGGTCCACCATGCTGATCTGGCCCTTGCCCAGATAGCGGAAATCCTTCGGATCTTTCAGCTTGAGGCCTTCGACACTCGGGACCGCCTCCTTGGCGGCATCGGCTGCCAGGTCACCAAAGCCGATGCGGCGGCCGCTGGCACTGTGGACGACCTCGTGACTGACCGCCTTCACCTCGGTTGCCGGCACGCCCCACCGCTTCGCCGCAGCGGCTTCGAGCATGGTGCGGGCCGAAGCGCCGATCTGGCGCATCGGCATCAGATAGTGACGCGTGCTGCGCGATCCGTCGGTGTCCTGGTTGCCGAATTTGGCTTCGTCGCCATGCGCCTGCTGGACGCGCACGCGCGACCAATTGGCCTCCATCTCTTCGGCAACGATCATCGGCAGGCTGGTGCGGACGCCGGTTCCCATCTCGGCGCGGTGCGCGACGATCGTGACAGTGCCGTCCGGTGCGATCGCGACGAACACGCGCGGGTCCACCACGGTACCGTGCGGCATCTCGCCCGCACCGGTCTTGTAGGCAGCAAAGCCGGGGCGCGACATCACGGGGGCGGCCAGGACGAAGCCGCCGGCCAGGCCGAGGCCCTTCAGGATGCTGCGGCGCGATACGTTGTCGACCTTTGCGTATCGCTCGAAGCCACGGAGCTTCTTGGGATTGGTTGAAATGTTCATGATCAAACCCCCGTCGATGCGAGGTGGACCGCGTTTTCGATGCGCTGGTAGCAGCCGCAGCGGCAGATGTTTCCCGCCATCGCTTCGCGGATCTGGTCGTGATTGGGCTTCGGGTTTTCGATCAGCAGCGCGGCGGCCTGCATGATCTGCCCGGCCTGGCAATACCCGCATTGCGGCACATTCAACTGACGCCAGGCCTTCTGAACCGCGTGATCTCCGGTCGGATGAAGGCCTTCGATGGTCGTGACCTCGCGGCCGGCGGCGTCGGAAACCGAGGTGATACAGGCGCGGACCGCCTGCTTGTCGACGATGACGGTGCATGCGCCGCACAGCGCCTGGCCACAGCCGTATTTCGTGCCGATCAGTCCGGCCTCGTCGCGGAGAAACCACAGCAGGGGAAGGTCCGGATCGCCGTCCCAGTTACGTTCCTGACCATTGATCTTCAGTTTGACCATGACATGCCTCGCTCTTCGTAAGCTGTTGATGTCGGGGAGCGGGGACCCGGTTTTCCGGAGATCAGCGCATGATCCCAGGCAAAGCCGGCCTCGCCGAGAAACCGCACGCTCTAAGTCCCGATGTGTGCTTGAATAAACGTCTACGTCGCGCCCTACCTCCCGTTTTGAATTATTCTTATTCAAAACAGGGGTTCCGGAAAGCTACAGCAAAGCCGGCCGAATAGAATTCACAATACCTTGTTTGCCGTGGATGCGGTCCGCACAGCCGTAAGGCTGCGGTTACCCGACCCGCCGAAACCGCAAATAAGCCGCAACGCGCCCCTCGCGCTCGGCTTTGCGGCCGTAGCGCGTCATGGTGTAGCCGTCCCACGGCTTCTGCCAGTCGACGGCGCGCTCGGCGGTCCAGACAAAGTCGCAGCTGCGCATCAGATGCGCCAGCGTCCAGGCGCAGTAATCGTCGATGTCGCTGACGAAACGAAACTCGCCGTCCGCCTTGAGAATCCGCGCCATTGCCGCAACCGTTGCGTCCTGCACGAAACGCCGCTTCCAGTGCCGGCGTTTTGGCCAGGGATCGGGATGGATCAGGTCGATCCGCGCCAGCGATTGCGCCGGCGCCCACGCCAGCAGTTCCGCCGCGTCGCCGGCGTAAAGCCTGATGTTGCCGATATTCTGCGCTTGTATCTGCGTCAGGATCTTCGCCATGCCGTTGACGTAAGGCTCGCAGCCGATGAACCCGATGTCGGGAAACGCGCGCGCTTCCGCGA
>PNLC01000435.1 GCA_013822885.1 Bradyrhizobium sp. | reverse complement strand
CCACAAGATGTTCCAGATCGACCGCCCCGAGGATATCAAGCTTTGTGCGGCCATCATGCGCAGCTACGGCTATGCATAATCCCACGGCATTCTCCCTTGAAGGCAAGACCGCCGTTGTCACCGGCGCATCGCGCGGCATTGGCGCCGCCATCGCGAGTGGCCTGCAGGCAAGCGGCGCAAAGGTCTTCGGCATCAGCCGGACCGGCACGGCACCCTCCCCCGTCACGGCGATAAAGTGCGACCTCGCCGACGACGCCGCCATCCAGTCGGCGTTCGAGCATCTCACGAAAGCCGGCGAGCGGATCGATATCCTCGTCAATGCGGCAGGCATCAGCCTCCCCGCCTCCGGGACGGCGAGCGAGTTGCAGCGATTTCGCGACACGCTGGCGGTCGACCTGATCGGCGTCTACGCGACGATCCTTGCGGCCTATCCCCTGCTGAAGCGGGCGGGCGGCGGCTCCATCATCAACGTCACGAGCATCAACTCGGTCCGCGGCTTTCCCGGAAACCCCGGCTATGTCGCGGCCAAGGCGGGCCTCGCCGGCCTCACCCGCGCACTCGCCGCGGACTATGCGCGCGACGGCATTCGCGTCAATGCGCTAGCGCCCGGCTATGTCGCAACCGAGATGACCGCCGGAAGTTTCGCCGACCCCGCAATGCACGAGGATCGCCGCCGTCACACCATGCTGGGCCGCTGGGGCAACCCGGACGATCTGGCGGGCGCTGCGGTTTTTCTGGCCTCGCCGGCATCAAGCTATATGACCGGCCAGGAATTGTTCGTCGATGGCGGCTGGTCCGCAAAGGGCCTCGCGATCAGCGAGGGCAAGCCGTGACGACGCTCGAACGCATCGGCTTCATGCAGGGACGGCTGTCGGCCATGGTCGACGGCAAGATCCAGGCCTTCCCGTGGAATGAATGGCGCGAGGAATTTCCCCGCGCCCACGCGCTCGGGCTGACCCGGATCGAATGGACCATCGACCAGGAGCGGCTGAGCGAAAATCCGCTGAACACCGCCGCCGGACAGCAGGACATCGTTGAACTCTCGCGGCGCCACGCGTTGAAGGTGGCGAGCCTGACCGGCGATTGCTTCATGCAGGCGCCATTCTGGAAGGCGGATGGCGAGGCGCAAAAATCGCTGGTAGCCGATCTCGATCTGGTCCTTGCGTCCTGCGCGACGCTCGGCATCGAATTCGCTGTCATTCCGCTGGTCGACAACGGCCGGATCGAGAACGCCACGCAGGCCGAAACGCTGCTGCGCGTCCTGCTCGACCGGGCCTCCGCACTGTCGAAACAGGGCGTCAAGATCGTCTTCGAATCCGACCTGCCGCCCGCCCCGCTGGCGGAATTCATCGACGCCTTCCCGCGCGAGGTGTTCGGCATCAACTACGACAGCGGCAACAGCGCCGCGCTCGGCTACGATTCCGCCGAGGAGATTGCGGCTTACGCGCCGCGGATTCTCAATGTGCACGTAAAGGATCGCCTGCTTGGTGGCACCACCGTGCCGCTCGGGACGGGCGCTGCGGATCTCGCAAAAGCCATCCGGCTGATCGAGCAGTCCGGCTATCGCGGGCAGTATATTCTTCAGACCGCTCGCGCCGCCGACGGGGACCATGCCGGCGCGCTGGCAAGATATCGCGACATGACCGTGCGCTGGATCGAGGATGCCGGACGATGAAACTCGAGATCGAGGGCCGTGTCGCATTGGTGGTCGGCGCAAGTCGCGGCATCGGCTTCGCCATTGCGGAAGCGCTGGCCGCCGAAGGCGCCAAAGTGGCAATGGCCGCGCGGGGTATTGACGATCTCGAATCGGCTGCCGGCAGAATCGGCCGCGGCGCCTCGTCCCATGCCGCCGATGTCACCGATCCTGCCGCCGCGCAGGCGCTCGTCGACGATGTCGAGAGGCAATGGGGCGCGGTCGACATTCTGGTTTGCAACGTCGGCAGCGGCACCTCCGTGCAGCCGGGGAAGGAAACCGCCGCGGAGTGGTCGCGGATGATGGATATCAACCTGTTCGCCGCCACCAACACTATCGAGGCTGCCCGCCCTCTCATGGGTCGCGGCGGCGGCGACCGCGCCATCGTCTGCGTGTCGTCGATCTGCGGTCTCGCCGCACTCGGTGCGCCGGTAACCTATTCGGCGGCGAAAGCGGCGCTGAATGCCACCGTGCGCGGGCTCGCCCGGCCGCTCGCGCTCGAGGGCATCCGCATCAACGCGATTGCCCCTGGCAACATCCTGTTCGACGGCGGCACCTGGGCGCGCAAGATCGCCGAGAACAAGTCCGCCGTCGATGACATGTTGACGCGGGAAGTCGCGCTGCGCCGGCTCGGCAAGCCGGAAGAAGTCGCCGATCTCGTCGCCTTTCTCGCCTCTCCCCGCGCCGCGTTCGTCACCGGGACGGTGATCGTGGCCGATGGCGGCCAGTTGCGCGCTTGAACAGGAGCATTCCATGACAGGTGTTCCCTCCCGCTACGATCTGACCGGGCGCTCCGCGCTGGTTACCGGCGCCGGCGGCCTGCTCGGGCGGCAACATGTCGCGGCGCTGGTGGAGGCCGGCGCGCGCGTCGTGGTCAGCGACATCGGCTTGAAGCAGGCCGAAGCGGCCATCAGCACGATCAGGGAGAGCAGCCCTTCGTCCGAACTGATTGCCGCCGCGCTCGACGTCACCTCGCTGGACTCTGTTCGCGCGGTGGCCGACGATCTCGCCAGCCGGAGCATCCCGATCGACATCCTCGTCAACAACGCCGCGATCGATCCCAAGGTGACGTCGGCGCCGGGCGTGATGCATTCATCGCGCTTCGAGGCATTCCCGGTTCCGCAATGGCAGACCGAAATCGCCGTTGGCCTCACCGGCGCGATGCTGTGCGCGCAGGTGTTCGGCAGCGCGATGGCTTCGCGCGGCCACGGGGTGATCCTCAACATCGCATCCGACCTCGGCGTGATCGCACCGGATCAGCGGCTTTACCGCCAGCCCCAGGTCACGCGCGAGGAAGAACAACCGGTCAAGCCCGTCACCTATTCCGTCATCAAGCACGGGCTGGTCGGTCTGACCAAGTATCTTGCGACCTACTGGGCGGACAAGGGTGTCCGCGTCAATGCTATCTCGCCGGGGGGGGTCTTCAACAATCAGGACCCGGCCTTCGTCGAACGGCTGACGCGGCTGATCCCGATGGGACGCATGGCCGATGCCGACGAATACCGTGCCGCCATCCAATTCCTCTGCTCGGACGCATCGCGCTACATGACCGGCCAGAACATGGTTCTCGATGGGGGCCGAAGCGTCTGGTAGCGTCCGACGCTGCCGCAGGTGAACGAAAACCACTCCGCCGGTCCGCTTATGAGCCTGCTTTGGACTCTTCCAGCGTTCGTTCATCGCCATGGCGGATCGGTCATCTATTGGACACATGCTCCTAACAATCAGCAGTGTACCCGAATGGCCATGCGAGGCCTTCCCCTTGCAATCGGCAACGTAAGCAATTATGCATCGCCAGCTATCCAACCCTTGCGGGACTTTCAGAAAACGATCAACCTATGATGATATTTTCGATATATCACCAAATGGCCGGGTTGGCGAAGGCTGCGGAATCAGGGTCTGCTGCATCGTGACGTTGTGCTACCAGCAATGTTCCGTACCGCCGCGCATCGGGGATCCCTGGATGATCCGATCATGAGTGCGGCACCAAATGGGGAACTTGTCTTGAAGGTCATCCTATCGCGGGTATGGAAGTTCAAATGGCTGATTGCGGCAATGACCATCGGCGCCGCCGCATTGGCTTTCGCCTTGTCCCAACCATCCGACACGCCTCAGGTCTGGACGGGCAAGACCATTCTGACGATCGGAACGGCGCCAGCCCAGAGCTATCTCCTTCAGGAGGGCGGAGCGGCACTCGCACCGATCGAAACGCAACGGGATGTGATCGCCCAGATTTCCGATCCCATATTCAAGAACAGGACTATCGGTCAAACCGCCTTCCAGCCGGCAACGGCAGCGTTCTCCAAAGGGATGGCAGTCTCCAGCCTGAGAGCGGTTGCCCTCGCTAACCCGCGCGACGTAGCGGTTGAGGTCTCGGCAGCTACCGACCAGGATGTTCAGGCTGTCCTTCGCGGGCTGGCTGCCGAAATTGAAAAGGAGCACAAGGAGGTCATCAAGCAGCGGCTTGAGTCCGTGTCGACCGAGGTCGAGGACCTGCAGGGCAGGATTGCCATGATCGAGAAATCGCTCGAATCGATCAGCCGCGCTCCGGGC
>PNLC01000434.1 GCA_013822885.1 Bradyrhizobium sp. | reverse complement strand
GGGCTGATGAACGTGCTGGCCGAGGAAGGCCGCAAGAACAACATCCGCGTCAATACCATCTCGCCGACCGCGGCAACCCGCATGACCGAAGAACTGCTGCCGCCGCAGGCGCTGGCCTTGATGCGCCCCGAGGCGATCACGCCGGCGGTGGAATTCCTGCTCAGCGAGGATGCGCCCACCCGCACCATCATGGGCGCCGGCGCCGGTTCGTTCGCCGTGATCAAGATCATCGAGACCGAAGGCATCAACCTGCCGCAGTCGGAATGGACCCCGGATGCGATCGCCGCGCACTTTGCCGAGATCGACGACGTGTCGAAGGCGAAAGCGTTGCAGGGTGCGTTCGAGCAGACGCAGAAATATGTCGCGCAGGCCGCGGCGCGGGCCGGGATCAAGTTGTAGCGTTTGCCTCTCTGCCGTCATGGCCGGGCTTGACCCGGCCATCCACGTCTTTGTCACCGCCCGCAGTTAGACGTGGATGCCCGGGTCAAGCCCGGGCATGACGACTGTTATTGTGGCGCCGACGGCCTACACTCCCTCCATGCCTACGACTTCACAACACGTTGCCATCATCGGCGCCGGCCCCGCCGGCCTGATGGCAGCCGAAGTGCTCGCGCAAAGCGGCGCATCCGTCACCGTCTATGACGCGATGCCGTCCGCTGGCCGCAAATTCCTGATGGCGGGGCGAGGCGGGTTGAACCTCACGCATAGCGAGTCATTGCCGCAATTCCTCGCACGCTACCGCGAGGCGAAGCCGCATCTTACCCGCGCTATCGAGGCGTTCCCTCCACAGGCGTTGCGCGACTGGAGCGAGGCGCTCGGGCAGGAGACTTTTGTCGGCTCCAGTGGTCGGGTCTTTCCAAAGGCATTCAAGGCATCGCCTCTGCTGCGGGCGTGGCTGCGACGGCTGGACTCGATGGGCGTGCAATTGGCACTGCGTCACCGCTGGACCGGCTGGGACGAGCAGGGCCGTCTTCGTCTTCAAACGCCTGACGGGCTGCGCGCCATCGAGGCGCACGCAACCGTGCTGGCGCTCGGCGGCGCAAGCTGGCCGCGGCTGGGCTCCGACGGCGCATGGACTGAGATCCTGGCGGCGAGAGGCGTGCAGATTTCGCCGCTGCAGCCGGCGAATTCCGGCTTCACCATCGCCTGGTCCGACATTTTTCGCGATCGCTTCGAAGGCCAGCCGCTCAAGGGCGCGGCATTTTCATTCGGCAAGCACAGCGTCCGCGGCGAAGCCATCGTTACCCGGACCGGCATCGAAGGCGGCGCGGTCTATGCGCTGTCTGCCGAGCTACGCGAGGCGATCGACAGGGGCAGGGCGACCCTGCGCGTGGCGCTGCGTCCCGATCTCGACATAAAAGAACTGATCGCGAAGATATCAGTGCCGAGAGGCAAACAGTCCCTGTCGAATTTTCTGCGCAAGGCGATCAGCCTCTCGCCTGTCGCGATCAGCTTGCTGCAGGAGGCAGCCAAGGACTCCGGCACTTCGCTGGCGTCGCTGTCATCGTCCGATCTTGCCAGCCTGATCAATGCGGTCCCGATCGAACTCACGGGCGTCGCGCCGATCGCGCGCGCGATTTCGACCGCGGGCGGAGTAGCGTTCAGTGAACTCGATGCCGATTTCATGATCCGCCGTCTGCCCGGCGTGTTTGCGGCGGGAGAAATGCTGGATTGGGAAGCGCCGACCGGCGGCTATCTGCTGCAGGCGTCGTTTGCGACGGGGGCTGCGGCGGGGCGGGGTGCGCTGAAGTGGCTTGGTTGAATGCTCCAACGACGTCATTGCGAGCGCAGCGAAGCAATCCATCGTGCGGCAAAACGGATAGATGGATTGCTTCGTCGCTGCGCTCCTCGCAATGACGTTGTGAGGGCGTGCCTTACCGCAACTTCCCTCTCGCCGCCACCGGCAGCGTGCCGATGATCTCGTCGCCGCGCACCATCACCACTTCGTCCATCATGTTGACGACCACGCACACATGGTTGGGCACGATTCGTACGACGTCGCCGACATTGGGCCGCGTATTGCTGCGGGCCAGATCGAGAAAGCCGTGCTCCTCGGCAAAGCGCGCGATCTTCGCTTCCGGGTGCTCCAGAATCAGTCCGTAACCCTCGAGCCCGCCGCCGGGGTCGGAAGTCAGCGTTTTCGAGCCGGCGTCGAGAATGCCGCGCTCCGGGCCGGCGCGGCTGACGACGGTGGAATAGATGTTGAGCGCGCAATCATCCCACTCGGCGACACCGGCCGCGACCTGCATGCGGTCGTTGTAGATATAGGTACCCGGCCGATGCTCGGTCGCGCCCCTGAGCTTGCCGAGATTCTTCAGGTTCGGCGAGCCGCCGGTCGAAACCATCGTTGCGTCGAGCCCGAGCGCGCGGACGCCGGCCAGCGCCTCGTCGTAGAATTTCTGCGCCTCGGCCCAGCCGGTTTCGGTCGGATACAGCATGAAGCCCGCGAATTTCAGTCCCTTGGACGCCGCGATCTCCCGCGCCAGCGCGATGGCCTCGGCCGGTGTTTCGACGCCGGCGCGCTTGCGGCCTGTGTCGCATTCGACCACGACCGACAGCGGACGGCCTGAAGCTGCGGCCGCCTGCGGCAGGCTCGCAATCACGGTCGAATTATCGGCGGCAACCGTCATGTTCGCCTTGGCCTGCAGCGCCGCAAGGCGCGCCATCTTCTCCTCGCCGATCAGGTTGTAGCTGATCAGGATGTCGTCGATGCCGGCTTCCGCCATCACCTCGGCCTCGCCGATCTTCTGGCAGGTAATGCCCTTGGCGCCGGCCGCGACCTGCATCTGCGCCAGCAGGGGGCTCTTGTGGGTCTTGATGTGCGGCCGGTTGGCGACGCTGGCCGTATCGCAGGCCACCTGCACTCGCGCGATGTTGCGCTCGACGCGGTCCATGTCGATCACGGCGCAGGGCGTGCCGTATTCACGGGCTATCTTGGCGGCGAGGGGGGTGGTCATCAAGCTAACTCCGGTCGTTCCTCGTCATTGCGAGCGCAGCGAAGCAATCCATTGTGCGGCATAACGGATAGATGGATTGCTTCGTCGCTCTGCTCCTCGCAATGACGTTCTATGCCTGCTCTATCTCTTCGCGCAGCACTTCCAGCTCCAGCCACCGGTCTTCGGCCGCCGCCAGTTCTTCCTGCGCCTTCGCAATGGCTGACGATGCCGCGTCGAACTTCCTGCGATCCTTGGTGTAGAGATCGGGATCGTCAAGCAGCTTTTGCTGTTTGGCAATCTCGGCCTGCAACTTCGTCATCGTCTTCGGCAGGGTTTCCAGCGCGTGCTTCTCGTTGAAGTTCAGCCGGCGCTTTGACGCTGCAGCGGGCGCGGCGGCCCTCGTTTCCTTCTTTTCCTCGACGGTTGCACCGGGAGCCTCTCGCGCAAGATCCTCGCCACGCTGCGCCAGCATGTCGGTGTAGCCGCCGGCGTACTCGAGCCAGCGGCCGTTGCCCTCGGGCACGATCACGGATGTCACCACTCGATCGAGGAAGTCACGGTCGTGGCTGATCAGGATCACGGTGCCCTCGTAATCGCCGAGCATCTCCTCCAGCACATCGAGGGTTTCGAGGTCGAGGTCGTTTGTCGGCTCGTCCAGTACCAGGAGATTGGACGGCTTTGCCAGCGAACGCGCGAGCATCAGCCGGCCGCGCTCACCGCCGGACAGCACTTCCAGCGGCGTACGCATCTGCTCCTGTGCGAACAGAAAGTCCTTCATGTAGCTGACGACGTGCTTCGGCTTGCCTCCGACCATGACGTGATCGCCGCGTCCGCCGGTCAGCGCTTCGGCCAGCGTCGATTTGGGATCGAGGCTTTCGCGGTGCTGGTCGAGCGTCGCCATCTCGATGTTGGCGCCGAGCCGAATGGTGCCGCTGTCGGGCGGGCTGCCGCCGGTCAGCATATCGATCAGCGTGGTCTTGCCGGCGCCGTTCGGACCGACAATGCCGATGCGGTCGCCGCGCTGGACGCGGATCGAAAAGCCATCGACGATCGTGCGGTCGCCAAAGGCCTTGGTGATGTTCTTGGCCTCGATGACGAGCTTGCCGGATTTGTCGGCTTCCGCGGCAGCAAGATTGGCATTTCCGGTCGCGCCACGATAGTCGCGCCGTTGGTCGCGCAGCGCATGCAGATTGCCGAGCCGCTTGACGTTGCGCTTGCGGCGGCCGGAGACGCCGTAGCGCAGCCAGTGTTCCTCGTTGACGATCTTGCGGTCGAGCTTGTGCTGGTCGCGCTCTTCTTCCGCCAGCAC
>PNLC01000433.1 GCA_013822885.1 Bradyrhizobium sp. | reverse complement strand
CGTCATCGACACCAGCCAGCCGACCAGCGCCGACACGACGGGATCGAAGAACAGCATCGCGTAGGCGAACAGGAAGCTCGCCGCGCTGACGAAGTGCAGCGACTGGTTGATGCGGCTGTGGTGATAGTAGCGATGGTCGTCCCAGCGCTGGGTCTTTAGTTCCTGCATGAAGTTCTTGATCATTATCTCCCCCAAATTCTGATGGGCTCGGGTCTACAGGGATTCGATGTCCGGCGAATGACATCATGATGTTGACATGTGACAGATCGCAGCAGTGCGTGACACCTGCTCGGCGATCGCGCACTACGCTGCCGCGGCGATACCGACCTTGCGAAAGCGCACCAGCGAGAAGTGACCGAGCGGCGGCACCAGCCGGCGCTCCGCCAGCTCCATGCCGCGCGCGTTGGCCAGCCACTGCGCGTAGCGCGACCAGGCGAACTCGGCGGTGCGGAAGCCGAGCGGGCGAACCACCGGCTGCAGCCGCTGCTCGATGAAGCGGCGCATGCCGGCATCGGCGCTGACCCGGGTGAGGATGATAAGTTCGCCACCCGGCCGCAGCACGCGGGCGAATTCATCGAGCGCCTGCTCGGGATTTGGCACCGCCGTGACGACATATTGCGCCATCACGACGTCGAACGAGTTGTCCGGGAATTCGAGTTTCTCGGCGTCCATGACCGCGAGGCCCTCGACGTTCTTCAGTCCGAGTTCGTCGACGCGCTTCTTCGCCTTCTGCAGCATCGCCTCCGAAATGTCTGTGCCGAAGATACGCAGATGCGACGCATATTGCGGCAACGAGATGCCGGTGCCGACGCCGACCTCGAGAACGCGGCCGCCGATCTTGTTGGTGGCCTGGATCGCCGCCTTGCGGCCCTTGCTGAACACACCGCCGAATACGAGGTCGTAGACCGGCGCCCAGCGGTCATAGGCCTGCTCGACCATCTCGCGGTCGAAATCCAGCGGCCGGTTGCCGTCAAGCTTGATGATGTCTGCCATGGTTGTTCTGCCTTCTTGTCTCACTCAAATGACCGGGTTGATGTTTAGCCCTGAACGGCGCTTCTGGCGGGCGCGCGCCGCACCTGCCGCAGCGACCGGCTCGGTTGCAGCGCCGTCACGTTGCCGACGAACTGCCGCGCGCTGTTTTCCCAGGAACGCTCCAGCGCAAAATTCCGGCAGGCCTCGCGCGACATCGTCAGCGCGCGCAGGCAGGCGCTGCGCAAATCATCATCGAGCGCGCCGATCGGATGGTCGGCGATAACGTCCTTCGGCCCGGTGACCGGAAACGCGGCGACCGGCGTGCCGCAGGCGAGCGCCTCGAGCTGTACCACGCCGAACGTATCGGTGAGGCTCGGGAACACGAAGACATCGGCCGCGGCGAGATGCGCGGTCAGGTCCGCGCCCTTCTTTTCGCCGAGGAAAACCGCGTTCGGATATTTCCGCGCGAGCTCCGCCTTTTGCGGTCCGTCGCCGACGACCACCTTCGTTCCCGGCAGATCGAGCGACAGGAACGCCTCGAGATTTTTCTCCACCGCGACACGGCCCATCGTCATGAAGATCGGCCGCGGGAGATCGAGCGTCGCGGGGTTGGTCGGGTTGAACAGCTCTGTGTCGACGCCGCGCGTCCAGAAGCCGAGCTTCCGGAAACCTCGCGCGCCGAGCTCCTGCCGCAGCGAATCCGTTGCGACCATGACCATCGACGAAGCAGCATGAAAGTGCCGCAGCACGGCATAGCCGACGCTGGCCGGAAGCCTGGTGCGGACTTCGACATATTCAGGAAAGCGCGTGGTGTAGGACGTGGTAAACGCAAGCTTGCGGCGGCGGCAATAGGCCCGCACCGCCCAACCGACCGGGCCTTCGGTCGCGATATGGATGGCGTCCGGCGAAGCCGCCTCGATCCGCCGCGCAATCTCGCGTCGGTTCGGCAGCGCGATGCGCAGGCCCGGATAGGTCGGCAGCGCCATCGACGGAAAACCGTCAGGCGTCAGAAAGCCGATGTCGGCATCCAGCACCGAGGCACTGCGGGCAAGCGAGGTCAGCGTGCGGACAACACCGTTAACCTGCGGATGCCATGCATCGGTCGCTATCAATATCTTCATGTTTTGGCCCAACCGAGACTCGATAATGATTCTCGAATTGGACGTTGGGACATGGATATTTCAGGCGTATGACGTCATCGTTCTGTAAGGTTGTTTTTAAGCCCATCTCCACGCTTTTTCGGCTAACGTGACAGAACGATGTCAGACACAAACGATAATCCGGCGCCGTCCCGCCCGCGAAAGAAGCGAAAGAGCTACGCGCTTCTGATCCTCGCCGCGGGCATGCTGGCGTTCGGTGTCGCCGCGGGCACGCTCTATTACGTGTTGCGGCCGACGACGCTGCGGATTGCCGTCGGGCCCGCCGGCAGCGAGGACCAGAAACTCATCCAGCTGATGGCGCAGACCTTTGCGCGCGAGGGCAGTCCGGTTCGGCTGTTGCCGATCACGACCGAGGGAGCACAACAGAGCATCGCGTTGTTTGCCGCCGGCAAGACCGATCTTGCGGTAGCGCGCGGCGACCTGAACTTGCCTGCCGATGCCGAGTCGGTTGCCATCCTGCGCAAGAACGTCATCGTGCTGTGGTCGGCGCCCGGGCTTCCGGCCAAGGGCAGGAAGCAATCGGCGCCGAAGGTGAAGACACTGGATGCCCTGCCCGGCCATCGCGTCGGCGTGATCGGACGGACAGAGGCCAACGTCAAGCTGCTGCGCGTCATCCTGAAGGAGTCCGGCATCGATCCGGAAAAGGTCACCGTCAGCCAGTTCGCCACCAATCAGACGGCCGAGATGGCGCGCGATCCCTCGCTCGACGCGTTCATGGCGGTCGGCCCGCTCAAGAGCAAGATCACGGTGGACGCCATCGCTGCAACGGCGGCTGCCCGCGGCGAACCCAAATTCCTGCCGATCGACGTCGCCGACGCAATCGCCAAGAAAAATCCGATCTACGAATCCGAGGAAATCCCCGGCAGCATTTTCAACTCTTCCCCGCCACGCCCGGAGGACAAGGTCGATACGCTGAGTGTCAACCATCTGATCATCGCGCCGAAGTCGCTGTCGGACACGGCGGTGGCGGCCTTCGCCCGGCAGCTCTTCACCAATCGCCAGCAATTGGCGAGGGAAATGCCGAGCGCCTCGCAGATCGAAAAGCCCGATACGGACAAGGACGCCGCGTTGCCTGCCCACGCGGGCGCCGCGGCCTATATCGACGGCAACGAGCGGACGTTTCTGGAAAAGTATACCGACTACATCTGGTTCTTGATCCTGATCATCTCCGGCCTCGGCTCGGTCGGCGCCTGGTTCAGGCACTACTGGAATCGGGACGAGCGCGAGCTCTACGTCAGCCATCGCGACAACCTGCTCGATCTGGTTTCAAAGGTGCGCCAGGCCGAGACGCCGGAAGAACTCGCGATGATGCAGGGCACAGCCGACCGCCTGTTGCGCGAGGCTCTCGATTGCTATGACGATGGCGCCATCGAGGAGAGCGACCTTTCGGTGATCCGGCTCGCACTCGAACAATTCCACCACGCCATCGCCGATCGCCGCGTGGTGCTCGCCGCGGGCGGCACTGTCGACGCACCGCGAATGCGCGCGCTGCAGACGTGATTGGTCTGTCTGTTTCCCTCGATTGATTCGATTTGTCGAGCGAAGTGCACTGGCCTTCCCTTCTCCCCTTGTGGGAGAAGGTGGCGCGGAGCGCCGGATGAGGGGTCTCTATCCGCGGAGACAAACCCCTCATCCGTCTCGCCGTCGCTTCGCGCCGTCGATCCACCTTCTCCCACAAGGGGAGAAGGGGGACACGCGCTCAATCCGGCCGCGCTCCACGAAATATTAACGAAACAATTCCCTAACGCGACGAAACCATTTTGGCGATTTTGTGCAAATGTCCTGAAACGGTTCATCTGTACATGTTGTCCCAACGACGCGCCAGCAAGGCGCGACAAACAGGGGGACGGCATGTCCAGTTTCAAATCGAACGGCCGCATTACGGCTGCCATCTTTGGCGCGCTGGCGATCGGCGTGACCGCATTTTCCACGCCCGCCTCGGCCGCACCGCTGCCGATATTCCCGTTCTTCCTGCCTCCGATGGAAGCTGCACCGCCGCCGGTCGCGGTTGCGCCCCAGGACGATGACCAGGCATTCGAGCTGCCGGCCCGTCTGCGCCGCCAGGTCGTGAACTATCCCAGCCGCGAAGCGCCAGGCACCATCATCATCGACACTCCCAACACCTATCTGTATCTGG
>PNLC01000432.1 GCA_013822885.1 Bradyrhizobium sp. | reverse complement strand
TCTCGAGATTGGCGTCAACGATTACCTGTTGCGGCCGATCGACAAGAACGAGCTGCTGGCGCGCGCGCGCACCCAGATCCGCAGGCGGCGCTACACCGATCATCTGCGCGACAATGTGCAGAACTCGATCGAAATGGCGATCACCGACGCGCTGACCGGACTGCATAACCGCCGCTACATGGAAACCCATCTGGCGACGCTCGCCGAGCAGGCCTCGAGCCGCGGCAAGCCGCTGGCGCTGATGATGCTCGACATCGACTATTTCAAGGCCATCAACGACACCTACGGCCACGACGCCGGCGACGACGTGCTGCGCGAGTTCGCGGTGCGCATTCGTAAATCTATCCGCGGCATCGATCTCGCCTGCCGCTACGGCGGCGAGGAGTTCGTGATCGTGATGCCGGAAACCGACCTCCACGTCGCCGGCATGGTCGCGGAGCGGCTGCGCCGCTCGATCGCCGGAGAGCCCTTTGCCGTCAGCAAGGGCGCCAAGCGCATCGAGGTCACGATCTCGATCGGCCTGTCGACGCTCGACCGCAAGGGCGAGCCCGTCGCCGACGTGCTCAAGCGCGCCGACACGGCGCTTTATCGCGCGAAGAACGATGGACGTAACCGGGTGGTTTCAGCGGCGGCGTAGTTACCGTCTCAAGCGACAACCTTTGCCCGCTGTTTCACCGCTTCATACGCGAGTCGTTTGAACTCGAATGAGAACGGGTGAACGAAGGACATCTGGCGCTGCGCCATCATCACGCCGGCCATGTCGCGCTTCGGCGAGATCCACCATTGCGTACCCGCAACGCCACCCCAGTAGAATTCGCCTGATGCGTCGGGATGGTCGAACTTCGACGGAGTCTGGATGATGCCGCCGGCAAGTCCGTGCACCTTGCCGGGCTGCTCGCCCAAAAGTGCGAAGCGGATCCACTGTCCCTCTGGCAACTGGTTGGTCATCATCTGCGCAATCGTTTCCGGCTTGAGCAGGGTCGGTCCACCCGGCAGCAGGCTTCGGATCAGCGCCACCATGTCGGGCATCGTCGACACCAGGCCGCCGCCGCCATTGAGCCTTGCGATCGGCCGCAGATAGGCGCCGGGGAAGGGGGCGTTGTCGGTACGGGTGAGGCCGGGCTTCATCGGCTCCATCAGGTCGGCGCCGGCGTAATAGGCGACGAGGCGCCCGTGATCCTTTTCCGGAACGGCGAAGCCGGTATCGACCATGCCGAGTGGATCGAGGATCCGCGCCTGAATGAACTTGTCGAAGCTCTGGCCGCTGACGACTTCAACCAGTCGCGCCACCACGTCGATGGCGAGCGAGTATTCCCAGGACGTGCCCGGCTGATAGATCAGCGGCAGGTCAGCCAGCACGTCCACCATCTGCGCCAGCGTCGTTCTCGGGTCGTGCACGCCGCGCTCGTTGAGCGCCTTGAAGATAACGGTGCCGGGATCGAAGAAGCCGTAACTGAGCCCGGAACTGTGGCTCAGGAGCTGGCGGATGGTGATCGGGTGCTTCGCCGGCTCGGTGTCGTCCAGCGAAGTCGCGCCGGGCCGCAGCACCTTTCGATTTCCAAGCTGCGGAATATGCTTTTCGATTGCGTCATCGAGCCCGAGTTTGCCTTCCTCGACCAGCAGCAGCGCCGCGCAAGAGGTGATCAGCTTGGTGTTGGAAAAGACGCGTAAGATGTGGTCGGTGCGGAGCGGCGTCTGCGCTTCCTTGTCGGCCCAGCCGACGCAGTTCACGTCGACGAGATCGCGGCCGACCATGACCGCCCAGGATATTCCGGACAGGAGGTTGCCATCGACGTAGCGCTGCATGGCCGCTTGTGCCGGTTTGAAATCGTAACCGCTGGCGGTCACTTTCAGGTCTTGCATTGTCGCTCCCTCTATCGCCGCCTTCTCTGGTAGTGGCCGCTTGCTGAAGCGTGATTACCACATTGCCTCAGTAAATGGCCACGGCGTGTGTTTCGCGTCGCAGGGCTGGCGATTGAGGGATTCAAGTCTCCGACGAAGGCCGGCGCTTTTTCCCGCGTGGCGGAGTTTCCCCCACTTCCACCCCGGCATTCCTGAGCAGCACCGTCGCGGCTTCCTTTGCCGCCCGTGCCATCGACGGATCGTTGCGGACCAGATCCTGCGCGATCGAGCCGTCGACCAGCAGCGCAAGCTGTGTCGCCAGCGCTTCCGCCTCGGTGACGCCGAGTTGCACCAGCAGGTCGCGAAACCAGAGGCGGCGGCTTTCCTTGAATTCGACCGCGATCCTGCGGACCGACTTGTCCTCGCAGCCGAGCTCGGCGACGGCATTCACGAACGGGCAGCCGCGAAAATCCTTCGCTGCAAAGCGCCGCTCCAGCGCATCGAAGGTGCCGAGAATCTGATCGAGCGGCGATTTGTCGGACGCGCGGGGCGCCACGAATCGACGGGCCAGATAGGCCGAGATCAACGCGTCCTTGGACGGAAAATGATTGTAGAGCGTGCGCTTGCTGATGCCGATTTCGGCCGCGATGGTGTCGACGCCGATCGCGCGAATGCCCTGCAGGTAGAACAGCCTGTCTGCGGTTTCGAGAATCCGGTCCTTCATGGCCGGTTTGGCGGGCAGGGTAGCCATGCGCTGGCGGGATGTCCTTTTGCTTGACAGTTCGGCTGCCTTTATAGACTAGTTACACAGATCTGTGTACCTATTTCAGGCAACAATTGCAGGACGCGGCTTTCGAATCGCGGCCGCCGGGGAGAATAAAAACAATGGCCCTGCTGCAAGTCCTGCGTCCGACGCTGCCCATTTTGATCGGCGCCTCGCTGATGCTCACCCTGAGCATGGGCCTGCGCCAGAGCTTCGGCATCTTCATGCAGCCGCTGACGCAGGACATCGGAATTTCGGTGTCGCAGTTCACGCTGGCGCTGGCCGTGCAAAACCTTGCCTGGGGATTTCTGCAGCCGGTCGCCGGTGCCATGACGGTGCGCTACGGCTTCCGTCCGATCATGATCGTCGGCTCGCTGCTGTACATCGTGGGTCTTGCCCTGATGGCGACCGCGCAGGGGATGATTCCGATCCTGATCGGCGCGGGTGTGCTGATCGGTGCCTCGCTGGCCTGCACGGCCAATGCGATTGCGATGTCGGTGTCGGCGCGCGCGGTGCCGGCGACCGTACGCAGCACCGTGATGGGCATGGTCTCGGCAGCAGGATCGCTCGGTGCATTGGTGTCGGCGCCGATCGGGCAGATGCTGAATGAAGGTTTTGGCTGGCGCGTCGGCGTCGCTGGCTTCGTCATCCTGTCGCTGTTCATGCTGCCGGCGGCCTGGTACGCGGGCAGGGCCGACAAGATTCCGCTGCCGCCTAAAGCTGCCGACGACATCGGCGACGCTTCGGCGGGAACGGCCGCCAGGCTCGCCTTCGGCAACGCATCTTTCGTGGTGATGACCGGCGCCTATTTCGTCTGCGGCATGCAACTCGTGTTCCTGACCACGCATCTGCCGTCATATCTCTTGATCTGCGGCCTCGATCCGATGCTGAGTGCGCAGACGCTCGGCATGATCGGCGGCTTCAACGTGCTCGGCAGCCTGTTCTTCGGCTGGGCCGGCCAGCGCTGGAACAAGCTGGCACTGCTCGGGATGATCTACATCCTGCGTTCGCTCGCGCTCGCCTGGTACTTCATGCTGCCGGCGACGCCGGCGACCACGCTCCTGTTCGGGGCGATCATGGGCTTCCTCTGGATGGGCGTCGGTCCGCTGGTTGCAGGCGCCGTCGTCGAGATGTTCGGCCTGAAATGGCAAGCGATGATCCAGGGGCTCGCCTTCATGAGCCACCAGCTCGGCTCGTTCCTCGGGGCGTACGGAGGAGGGCTGATCTACGACTCGCTCGGCTCCTACACCATGGCATGGCGGATCGGCGTCGCGCTGGGTCTCGCCGGCGGCATCATCCAGGTCGCGTTCGCGCTGATCCGGCCGAGTCGGCCGCCGCATCTGCAGACGGCGTAGGACATCGATGCCACCGCCAGCCGTCATCACCCGCGGAGGCGACGCGGAGGAGGGTGATCCAGTATTCCAGAGACGGGAGTGATCTACGGAGAGGCTGCGGCGTACTGGGTCCCCCGCTTTCGCGGAGGACGACAGTGGGGGTGGAGCAGTCAAGCCGAGCGCAACCAAAAACGGGGCCCGAAAGGGCCCCGTTCAAATTCGTCAGCCGTGTGCTTCCGAATTACTTGATCTTCGATTCCTTGAACTCGACGTGCTTGCGCGCGACCGGATCGTACTTCTTCTTGACGAGCTTGTCGGTCATGGTGCGCGAGTTCTTCTTGGCGACGTAG
>PNLC01000431.1 GCA_013822885.1 Bradyrhizobium sp. | reverse complement strand
GGCGCCGCAGGCATTGAAGGTGAGGAAGGTGGCGAATGCGCCGCGCGCACGATCCACCGCGTCTCCGCCGTCGAAGGCCGCGGCTCCGCCGCTACCCGCAGCAGCAGCGCGGTGACGCCGGAGGCTTGCGCAGCCAAGGTGAGCTTGCGGCTGGCGACGAGGTCGAGCTGACGCGCCTGCCCCCACACTTCCAGCACGACGGCGCCGAGCGCATCGCAGGCCAGCGCGTCGGCAGCGGTGCGCAACGCGGCGTCGGTGTCGGCGGCGCGCACGGTCACCAGCAACCGCGGATCGAGACCCAGTTCGCACAGCCCGCTCATCGACAGCGCGCCGGATTCGAGTTCCGAAAAATCCTGCCTTATCCAGACCAGCGGCCGGCGCGGCGAGATCCGCGCCGAGAGGCCGGCGATGAAGCCGGTGGCCGTTGCACTCTGATGTCCCTCGGCGAACACCTCATGGACCGCTGCCACCGCAAGCCCGCCCCGCAGCACGGTGTCCGCTGCCGCATGTCCGAGCGGAACCTTGCTGAGGTCATGCGCATCGCCGTGCGCCTCGAGGCGTTCGATACGCCCGCGCAAAGTCGCAAGCGTGCTTGTGCGTGCACCGCTCATGCGCCGCTCTCCTTGAGAAATCGTGGGCCGCTTCGGTTTGAGAGGAGAACCAGAAGCTAGCTCATTTGTTCATGATATGTTCTAATATAAAGCTAACGGGACTGGCAGAGTCAATCGGGATTGAGACCCGGGCGATTCGTGAGCAGAATCAAAGGCATTCAATCATGGATGTGCAACGTAAGCTGGAGATCCTGGCCGATGCGGCGAAATACGACGCTTCCTGCGCCTCCTCCGGTACCGAGAAGCGGGATTCCAGCGACGGCAAGGGCCTCGGCTCCACTGCGCCCGGCATGGGCATCTGCCATTCCTACGCGCCGGACGGACGCTGCATCTCGCTGTTGAAGGTGCTGCTCACCAACGCCTGCAATTACGATTGCCTGTACTGCGTCAACCGCACCTCCTCCAACGTGCCGCGCGCCCGCTTCACCGTCGACGAAGTAGTAAAACTGACGCTCGACTTCTATCGCCGCAACTATATCGAGGGATTGTTTCTCTCCTCCGGGATCATCCGCAGCGCCGACTACACCATGGAGCAAGTGGTTTCCGTCGCGCGAAAACTGCGCGAGGAGCATCACTTCCGCGGCTACATCCATCTCAAGACCATTCCCGAGGCCGACGACGCGCTGATCGCGGAAGCCGGCAAATATGCCGACCGACTTTCCATCAACATCGAAATGCCGCTGGAAAAGAGTTTGGCCAAATTCGCGCCGGAAAAGGATGTACGCGCGATCCGCCGCACCATGGGCCGGCTGCGCTTGAAGCTCGATGAGGCAAAAGAGAACGTCAGGACCGCGACGAAGACAAAACCACCGCGCTTCGCACCCGCCGGCCAGAGCACGCAGATGATCATCGGCGCGGATGCAGCCAACGACAAGACGATCCTCGACACCAGCGCCAATCTCTACGGCTCCTACCAGCTCAAGCGGGTGTATTATTCGGCCTTCAGCCCGATCCCCGACGCCAGCCGCGCGCTGCCGCTGGTCTCGCCGCCGCTCATTCGCGAGCACCGGCTCTACCAGGCCGACTGGCTGATGCGGTTTTACGGTTTCGACGCCAACGAGATCGTCGATGAAGCCGCCGGCATGCTGCCGCTCGACATCGATCCGAAACTGGCCTGGGCGCTGCGCCACCGTGAGCGTTTTCCGCTCGATGTCGCGACCGCCAGCCGGCAAGAGCTGTTGCGGGTGCCGGGCTTCGGTACCAAGGCGGTCGATCGCATCATCGCCACGCGCCGCCTGACGTCGATCCGCACAGCCGACCTGACGCGGCTGCATATTCCGAGGAACAAGGCATTGCCGTTCATCGTTCTCAGCGACCACCGGCCCTCGCCGCACCTGCTCGATGGCGCGGGACTAAAGGAACGGTTCAAGCCGAAAGCGACGCAATTGGGATTTGGGTTTTGAGTATCAGCGTCATTGCGAGAGACAAGATGCACATCATCACCTTCGACAGCGAAGCCGATTTCGAAGGCTGGCGCAAAGCCGCGCGCGCGCTGGCGCTGAACGATGTAAAACCGTCCGACGTGACCTGGAACGTCGCAGGCGATGCGCCTGAACTGTTCGCGCCGACGGCGCCGCCGCTGGAACCGCCTGAAGGCACGTTCAGCGTCTCGGCCAGGTTTGTCGAACTGGCAAAGACTGCGATCCTGCATCGCAACCCCGAGCGGTTCGCCCTGCTCTATCGCCTGCTGTGGCGGCTGCGGCACGATCACGACCTGCTCGACATCGCGACCGACCCCGATGTGGCGGAGATCGCCGCGATGGCGAAGGCCGTCCGCCGCGACGAGCACAAGATGCATGCGTTCGTCCGCTTCCGCGAAGTCGGCCGCGAGCACAAATCGCACTTCGTCGCCTGGTTCGAGCCGGAACATCACATCGTCGAACTGGCCGCGCCGTTCTTCGCGCGCCGTTTTGCCGACATGCCCTGGTCGATCCTCACGCCCGACCTATGCGCGCATTGGGACGGCCATGCGGTCTCGATCACGCCGGGCGTCGCCAAATCCGAAGCGCCGACGCAGGACCGGCTGGAGGAGACCTGGCGGCGTTACTACGCCTCGATCTTCAACCCGGCGCGGCTGAAGGTGAAGGCGATGCAGAACGAGATGCCGCGGAAATACTGGCGGAACCTGCCGGAGGCTTCGCTGATTAAACCCCTGATCGAAAGCGCCGAACGCACCGCCAACGCCATGATCGCGAATGCGGCGACCGAACCGCACAAGTCGCAGAAGCGGCTTGAACCGGACAAGGCCAACGATATGACCAAGAGACACTCCGACGGCGATATCGAAACCCTGCGCGAGGAAGCGGCCCATTGCCGCGCCTGCCCGCTCTGGAAGGACGCCACCCAGACCGTGTTCGGCGAGGGTCCGCAAACCGCGCGGATCATGCTGGTCGGCGAGCAGCCCGGCGACAAGGAAGACCTCGCCGGCAAGCCGTTCGTAGGGCCCGCGGGACAGATGCTCGATCGCGCGTTGGAAGAAGCCGGCATCGATCGCAGCAAGGTCTACGTCACCAATGCCGTGAAGCATTTCAAGTTCGTGCCGCGCGGAAAAATCCGCCTTCACCAAAAACCCAACACGCCGGAAATCAAGGCGTGCCGGCATTGGTACGAACGCGAACTGGCCGCGATCAAACCCGATCTGGTGGTGGCCATGGGTGCAACCGCGGCACAAAGCGTCTTCGGGAAAATCACGCCAGTCAACAAAACCCGCGGCCGCGTGATCGACATCACGGAAACCAGGGCGCTGGTAACGGTACATCCGTCCTATCTGTTGCGATTGCCCGACGCCGAGGCAAAAGCGCGCGAATACCGGCGCTTCGTCGAAGACCTGAAAATCGCTGCTGCCGTGCTGCGGCAATCAGCACGCGCGGCCTGAAATTCTCAAGTTCCAGGTGCGAAATTTCCTGTGAAACACAACGGGAAAATTGACAATCCCCATCGCAACCTTTAATTGATACAGGACACAGTCGCATTCTGAGAGAAATATGGGACGTCCTGTTCACGCCAGGAAGTTCCCATACGGTCGACGCGCTGCACGGTTTACCTGCCCCGGGAGCGGTGCAGCGCGCGACCTTTCTCAATCTTCTACCCTCACTCTAATCTTACGCCTTGCCAAACCCTGAGGTGCTGATCGGCCCCCCAGCCGTGATTGGCGTGCTTTGAAAATTGCAAGCGATACATCGACGCGATTGTCATCTAACCTTCAAGACCATCCGTCAAAATTGAAGCCCCATCGTATCCGAGGGGCGTGAAGACGTCATTCGGTAGCCTTGAACGATCGAGCAAGGCCGGAGTTGCACTCCGGCCTTCTGCTTTCCGCGGCGGCCTGAGACAATCACGCCGCCGATCATTTAGCATCTACTCCCGCGAACACCGGAGCCGCCCATGACCAAAACGCCCATCGACGGCGCCACGCCGATCCAGGATCGCATTCAGGCGGATATGCTGGACAGTTTCGACGAGGAACTGGAACTGGAGATCGACGACGATCGCCTCGACGCGTTGACCAACGAGTTCTCCGACCACACCGCGAAGGAGACCGTCGACCGGCGCGTCTATTTCAAGGAACTGTTCCGCCTGCAGGGCGAACTGGTCAAATTGCAGAGCTGGGTGCAGCAGCACAAGCTCAAGGTGGTGGTGATTTTCGAGGGCCGCGATTCCGCCGGCAAGGGCGGCGTCATCAAGCGCATCACCC
>PNLC01000430.1 GCA_013822885.1 Bradyrhizobium sp. | reverse complement strand
GTTCGCCGGCATGTAGTCCGCCGGTCACCACGCGCATGCCTTCGATCGATACGCCGAGCGCAACTTCGCGATATTGCGCCTTGCTGTCCTTGTCGACGACCATCACGAATTTCTTGTTCTGGTCGGTGCCGACGGCGCGTTCGCTGATCAGCAACACCGGCTCGGCTTTCGGCTGTCCCATCAGCAGCCGCGCGAACTGGCCCGGCATCAGCCTGCCATCGGCGTTGTCGAACACCGCACGCACCCGCACGGTACCGCTGCGCGCATCGACCTGGTTGTCGATCAGCTGCATCTTGCCCTTGTAGGGCGTGCCGTCGGTGGCGCCGGTGCCCATCTGCACCGGGATCCGTCCGATCTCGGACGGCTTCGATTCGTCCGCCAGCGTCCGCAATGCCCGCGTCACCACCTGCTCGTCGGCGTTGAAACTTGCATAGATCGGATTGACCGATACCAGCGTGGTCAGAACCGGCGTGCCAGGTCCGGCAGCGATCAGGTTGCCGACGGTGATCTCGAGCTTGCCGACCCGCCCGGAAACCGGCGCGCGTATTTCGGTGTAGCCGAGATTGAGTTTCGCCGTTTGCAGCGTCGCCTCGGCCGCCTGCAGATTGGCTTCGGCCTCGCGGTAGGCGTTGACGCGACCGTCGAAGTCGCGTTGCGAGATCGTGCGCGAATCCGTCAATTGCTGGCCGCGCTCGAAATCGCTCCTGGTCAGGATCAGGCGGGCCTTGGCCGCGGCCACCTGGCCTTCGGCGCGCGCCACATCGGCCGCATACAGCGACGGATCGATCAGGATCAACAGGTCTCCCTGTTTGACCAGCGCACCTTCCGTAAAATGAATTTCCTGAATCGCGCCCGCGACCCGGGAGCGGATTTCGACCCGTTCGACGGCCTCAAGCCGGCCGGAAAACTCGTCCCAGGGCACGGTCTGACGGGGCGCGACGACAGAGACCGAAACCGGCAGGGCCGTGGGTGCCGCTGTGGTCGTTTCGGCCTGTGCGCTTCCGCCTCGCCCGCTCAGGAAGGTACCGCCTGCGGCGATAGCCAAGGCAGCCAGCACCAGCCCCGTCCCAATCAAGCGCTTGTTTTTAATGATATTTCTCATGGAGACCCCAATTCGGCAGGACATTCGGCGCTGCAACCCCGGTTTGAACAGATCGGACCGGTTACGACACCCGATCACCGTCTACATTGCAGCGCACACATTCGTAACGTTCGGTATAAATGGTCTATCGACATGTCCTGTCAAGTCACTTATCTAACGATTGGTAGGAAACTAGAGGAGGACCCAGCATGGCGATGGGACGGCCGCGCGAGTTCGATGTCGACAAGGCGCTCGACCTGGCGCTCCAGGTGTTCTGGCGCAAAGGCTACGAAGGCGCGTCGATGGCGGACCTCACGGAAACCATGGGGATCACCAAGCCCAGCCTTTATTCCGCGTTCGGCAACAAGGAAGAACTGTTTCGCAAGGCGCTGGATCGTTATGTCGACGGCCCCGGCGGTTACTTTCAGGTCGCGCTGGCCAAGCCGACCGCGCGCGCCGTGGTCGAGCACCTGCTGTATGAAAGCGCCGCTGCGGTCACGGACCCGAACCATCCGCCGGGATGTCTGGCGGTGCAGGGCGCCCTTAGCTGCGGCGACGCCGCCGAATCGATCAAGCAGGAACTGATGTCGCGCCGCGCCAAAGGCGAACAGGATCTGCGCCAGCGCTTCGAGCGGGCGATCGCCGAAGGCGACCTGCCCGAGGGATCCGATGCCGCCGACCTCGCCGCCTACGTTTCCGCGATCCTGCAGGGCATGGCGGTGCAGGCGGCCGGCGGCACCACACGCGAGCAATTGCGGAGGATCGCGGAGATGGCGTTGCGCACCTGGCCGCCTGGTCTGGCATCGGTCTGACGTTCATCCCTCCGCCTTCTCCGCCAGCCCCACCGCCCACAGCGCAAACGCATACGCAATTGCGACTTCATCGAGCCGGTTGAACCGTCCCGATGCGCCGCCGTGGCCCGCGCCCATGTTGGTGCGCAGCAGCACCGGGCCGCCGCCCGACATGGTTGCGCGTAAGCGCGCGATCCATTTCGCCGGCTCCCAATAGGTGACGCGCGGATCGGTCAGTCCGCCCATCGCCAGGATGGCCGGATAGTCCTTCGCGGCGAGATTGTCGTAGGGCGAATAGGACAGGATGGTGCGAAAATCCTTTTCGCTTTCGATCGGGTTGCCCCATTCCGGCCATTCCGGCGGCGTCAGCGGCAGGGTGTCGTCGAGCATCGTATTCAGCACGTCGACGAACGGCACTTCGGCGACGATGCCGGCGAACAATTCGCCTGACCGGTTCGCCACCGCGCCCATCAGCATGCCGCCGGCGCTGCCGCCATGGCCGACGATGCGCTTTGCGATGGTGTATTTGGCCTCGATCAGTGCGCGCGCTGCCGCTGCGAAATCGTCGAACGAGTTCGTCTTCTTCTCGCGCTTGCCGTCCAGATACCAGCCCCAGCCCTTGTCGGCGCCCCCTCGGATGTGCGCGATGGCATAGACGAAGCCGCGGTCGACCAGCGACAGCCTGTTGGCGGCGAACGAGGCCGGCATCGCCATGCCGTAGGAACCGTAGCCATACAGCAACAGCGGCGCGCGGCCGTCGCGCACCAAATCTTTCCGGTGCAGGATCGAGACCGGCACCAGCGCGCCGTCATGCGATGGCGCCATGATGCGCGTGGTGACGTAGTCGGCCGGATTGTGGCCGGACGGAATCTCCTGCCGCTTGCGCAATACCCGCGCCCGCGTCGCCATGTCGTAGTCATACACTTCCGACGGCGTCGTCATCGACGAATAGGAAAACCGCAAATTCGTGGTTTCGAACTCGTAGCTGCCCATGGTGTCGAGCGAGTAGGCGGCTTCGTCGAAGGCGATGGCGTGCTCTTCGCCCGTCTCGAGATCGCGGATGATGATCGCGGGCAGCGCGTTGGCGCGCTCCAGCCGCACCATGTGGCCGGCATAGAGCTCGACATCGAGCACATAGATGCCTTCGCGATGCGGGATCAGGTCGCGCCAATTGGCGCGCTCGGGCGCGGCGAGTGGCGCGGTCATCACCTTGAAGTCGATCGCGCCATCGGCATTGGTGAGAATGAAGAGTTCATCGCCGCGGTCGGCGAGCGAATATTGCACGCCTTCCTCGCGCGCCGCGACCAGCCGCGGCGGCGCTTCGGGATGGTCGAGATCGATCAGCCGCTGCTCTGAGGTCTCGTGGTCGCCGCCGGCGATCACGCAGAAGCGGCCGGATGAGCTCTCGTGCAAATGGGTGAACCAGCCGGAGTCCGGCTCCTCATAGACCAAAGTGTCATCCGCCTGCTTCGTGCCGAGCCTGTGGCGCCAGACCTGCATCGGGCGGTGGTTGTCGTCGAGCTTGACGTAAAAGAAGCTGCGGCTGTCCCTGCTCCAGACCACGCCGCCGTCGGTTTCCTCGACGAGGTCGTCAAGATCGGCAGAAGTCGCCCAGTCGCGCACGCGGATCGAGAAATACTCCGAGCCTTTGGTGTCGGCGGTCCACGCCTGCAACTGATGATCCGGCGAATGCCGCGCGCTGCCGAACTTGAAATACTCTTCGTTGGCGGCCAGCGCGTCGCCATCGAGCACGATCTGCACGTCGCCGCCGTCGCGCGGCGTGCGGCCGAACATCTCATGCTGCCCGCCCTCGCGGAATTTCCGCAAGTAAGCGAACGGGCCGTCCGGCGAGGGCACGCTGGAATCGTCTTCCTTGATCCGCCCGCGCATCTCCGCCACCAGCTTCTTCTGCAGGGCGGCGGTATGGCCCAGCAGGCTCTCGGTGTAGTCGTTCTCGGCTTCCAGGTATTTTCGGATATCGGGGTCGAGTATCCCGGGATCGCGCAGCACCTCCTGCCATTTGGCATCCTTCAGCCACGCGTAATCGTCGGTCACGGTGATGCCGTGCGTGGTGAATGTATGCGGCCGGCGCGGCGCGACGGGTGGCGACAGGGCAGGCTTTTTGGCTAAGGGGTGCGTCACTCAATCCTCGTTGGGCTCGGGGCTTTGTCTTAATATACGGCCTCTCCCCCGCCATTGCGAGCGAAGCGACTTGTCCGCCATAGCTCGAAGAGCGAATGCGGAAGCACGCCATCGCTTACGCCCCGACACTCTCCCCGAGGTACTCGATCGCCGCTTCAGTTCCGCCCTTGCCGTGCGGGACGTCGAGTGCATTCAGGGCGACTTCGATGACGCCGAGCGTACCCAGAATCATCGGCGCGTTGACGTGGCCCATATGCGCGATCCGGAACGCCTGGCCGGACAAATCGCCGATGCC
>PNLC01000429.1 GCA_013822885.1 Bradyrhizobium sp. | reverse complement strand
TTTTGCGCCGGGAAAATCGTGCTCGAAGCGCAGGATGTTGTCGACCTCCGCGCCGCGCCAGCCGTAGATCGACTGGTCGTCGTCGCCGACGCAGCAGATGTTCTTCAGAGGCGCGGAGGGCTGAGCGACGGCGTCATTCCGGGGCGCACCGGCAGGTGGGAACCCGGAATTTCGAGCTGAATCCTCGTTATCTCTGGATTTCGGGTTCGCGTCTTCGACGCGCCCCGGAATGACGGCTGCGGCAGTTTGCCCCGGAATGACGGGAGTATCGATAACGCCCGGAATCACCGCCGAAAGCGGCACCCCCGGCCGTGACGGCGCCTGCGACAACAGCCGCAGCCACAGATACTGCGCGACGTTGGTGTCCTGATATTCGTCGACCAGGATGAACTTGAACCGGTCCTGGTATTGCCGGAGCACGTCGGGGTTCTCGCGGAACAGCCGAATGTTCTCCAGCAGCAGATCGCCAAAATCGGCGGCGTTGAGGATCTTCAGCCGCTCCTGGTAACTCGCGTAGAGCTTGCCGCCCTTGCCATTGCCGAATACCGCAGCTTCGCCTGCCGGCACCTGTGCCGGCGTCAGGCCGCGGTTTTTCCAGCCGTCGATCAGCCCGGCCAGCATGCGCGCCGGCCAGCGCTTGTCGTCGATGTTCTCGGCCTGCAGCAGCTGCTTGAGCAGCCGCACCTGGTCGTCGACATCGAGCACGGTGAAATTGGATTTGAGCTGAACCATCTCGGCGTGGAAGCGCAGGATGCGGCCGCCGATCGAGTGGAAGGTGCCGAGCCACGGCATGCCTTCGACCGCCTGGCCGAGCATCTGGCCGAGCCGCAGCTTCATCTCGCGCGCCGCCTTGTTGGTGAAGGTCACCGACAGGATCTCATGCGGCCGCGCCCGGCCCTGGCTCAGGATATGCGCGATGCGCGTGGTCAGCACGCGGGTCTTGCCGGTGCCGGCGCCGGCCAGCACCAGAACCGGACCATCGAGCGTCACGACCGCATCGCGCTGCTCGGGATTGAGGCCGTTGAGATATTGCGGACCGGCTGCGGCCCGCGCACGCGCAGCGATGCCGCCAGCCGCAGGCTGGTGCTCGGGGACGCCGCGATGGGGCACTTTGCTCGGCTCGGTCATTCTCGAATCGTCTCGCCCCCACGATGGCACCGTGGGGCCGGAAAGGGGAGCCTTCATAGCAGGGATTAAGGGCCATATAGGGCCTGTCCGGCCGTTTTGACAGGTTTTATCCCGGCGCATTTTCGGGCCGGATTTTGCGGCCATACCGCGCTTTTGTTCCAGCGGAATCGACAAATTTCGGCGTTTTGCGGCCCGGAACTTTCGTTCCCGGGTCGGATTATTTCTGCAGTCGATGCGCGACAACCGGGTCGTAGACATCGGGAGAGCAACAGACAACAGAGGTCGTGTCATGCTGAGCTGGGTCGTAACGTTTCTGGTCGTCGCGCTGATCGCGGGTATTCTGGGCTTCGGCGGCATCGCCGGCGTCTCCATCGAAATCGCCAAGGCGATCTTCTTCATCGCCATCATCCTGTTCCTGGTCTCGGCGGTGGTCGGACTGGTGCGTGGACGCGGCAACGTCTAGCCGGCGGGCTGACGCGCAGATATCGGCAGCGGCGGTCTGTATGGCCGTCGCTGCCGTATTCTTTTGGAGATCCGTCAGCGCTTGACGATGACGATTTCCAGATATTCGCTCGGCAGCACCATGGTGCCGTCAGTGGCGCGGTTCATCGAGGCGATCAGCGCGAGGATATCGTCGGCGAGACGGCGCTGGTTGGTTTCATCCAGCGCTGCAAAGGCTTTCAACGTCGGGCCGTAGTAATTTCTGAACACGTCGAGAAAGTGCAGCGGCGAGCGGTAGCGGAAGTTGAAGTGCCGCCGCTCGGCGTCGATCGCGGCGGCCGACGCTCCAAACATCTCGGCGATGCGGGCCTGCGTGCCCCACATCGCCGGTGATTTCGCGCCGGCCGGCGGCGGCAGGTATTTGCCGAGCGTCTTGAACAACTGCCCGATAAAGCCTTCCGGCGTCCAGTTGGCGAGGCCGATCTTGCCGCCGCTCTTGCAGACCCGCAGCAATTCGGCTGCCGCGCGGTCCTGGTCCGGCGTGAACATGACGCCGAAAGTCGAGATCACCGCGTCGAAGGTCGCGTCGCCGAAGTCCAATGCCTCCGCATCCGCTTCCTTGAATTGGACCGACAGGCCTTCAGCGTCGGCGCGCGCGCGGCCGCGCTCGAGCAGGCTCGGCACGTAATCGGTGGAAATCACGTCGCACCAGCGGCGCGCCGCGGCGAGGGTGGCGTTGCCGTTGCCGGCGGCGACGTCGAGTACCTTCTGGCCGGCCCTGAGGTCGAGGGCCTCGCACAGCGCTTCCCCGACGATCTGCAGCGTGGTGCCGACGACGGCGTAGTCGCCGGACGACCAGGCGTCGTGCTGTTTGGTCTTGAGGGCGGAGAGGTCGACCTGGTCGGGTTGCTGGGCCCTCGCGGCGGTGGATATAGTCATGCAATTTTCCTTCTCTGAAATGGAATTTGACGATTTCGGCGTGATCCGGCTTAGGCCGGGAAGCCTCGGAGCACCTATCCACTTCGCGACACGGCTATCCGGATCGTGAACTTTTCCGCCGCATTCGAGACCTACAAGACAGGGCCTTGGAGTTGCGGATGATTGCCGGCCAGGAGATTTCATCGACGCCGTTGCCACGCGGTGTCCGGCGCGTGCTGGATGCGATGCGTGCCAATGTCGGGCGCGACTGGCGTCTAGCGGACCTCGCCGGCATCGCCGGTGTTTCCGGCAGGACGCTGCAGCGGCAATTCCTTGCCTTTGTCGGCAAGACACCGCGCGCCGTGTTGCGCGAGATCGGGTTCGAGACCGCGCGGCGCGAGCTGCTGCAGGGCGCGCCCGGCGTCAAAGTCATGGACGTCGCGCTGCGCTGCGGTTTTCCCCATTGCGGCCGGTTCTCGATCGCGTTTCGCCGACGTTACGGCGAAACGCCGTCGCAGACGCTGAAGCGGCAGGCGGTGGTCACGGCTGCGCTGGGCGCGATGCCCTCGCTGTTCGTATCGGCGCAGGACCGGCCAGCGGTCGCCTTTGGGCCGATCGAGGCGGCGGTCGAGAATCTCGCCGTCGCGGCTGACATCGCCGATGAGCTGCTCACGGCCCTGACCCGCGCCGGCGTCTCGGTCGTGACCCGGTCCGGGGCGGCGCGCTATCATCTGGCCGGCGCCGTCAGGGGATCCGGCGCACAGGCACACCTCAGCATCAGGCTGATTGAGACCGAAACCGGCCGTCAGCTCTGGGCACACCGTTCCGAGGGCATCCAGCGCGATGAAACCGCCACGGTGGAGCATCTCGCGGTCCGGATCGCGGCGGCGCTGCAGCCATGCCTTCGGCTGGCCGAGATCGAACATGCGCTACGCAAGCCGGCGACCTGCCTCGGCGCGCACGACCTCGCGCTGCGTGCGTTGCCGGGCGTCATTTCGCTCGATGCCAACGGCAATGCCCGCGCCCTCGAACTGCTCGGGCGCGCGATGGATCGGGATCCGGACCAGCCACTCGCCATCGCGCTGGCGGCCTGGGCGCACGTCCAGCGCGTAGTCTATCACTTCACGCAAGAGTCGCAGCAGGAACGCGCCCGAAGTCTCGAACTGGCGCTCAGAGCGAGGGCGATGTGCAACGACGCCACGGTGCTTGCCGTCCTCGGCAACGCGCTGACGCTGCTCAGGGAGTTCGACGCCGCCGATCTCGTCACCCGCAAGGCGCTCGCCATGGACGGCGGATCGGCCTGGGCGTGGAGCCGCAGCGGATGGATCGACGTCTACAAGGGCGATCCGCAGTCGGCGATCGAACGCTTCAAGATTGCGCTCGACCTCGCGCCGCACGATCCGCTGGCCTTCAACAGCATGGTCGGGATCGGCTGCGCCTATTTCACGGCCGGCCAGTACGCCGAAGGTGCGCATTGGCAGGAGCGCGGGCTCGCCGAACATCCTTCGGCAAGCTGGGTGCATCGAACCCTGTGCCCATCGTATGTTCTCGCCGGGCAGGGGTCGCAGGCCCGCCGCAGCCTTGGCGCGCTGCGGCAGCACTATCCTGATCTCACGGTGTCGGAAGTACAGCGCGGCATGCCGCCGCTGCCTCCAAGCCAGTGCGATCTGGTTGTCGGCGCGCTGCAGGAAGCCGGGCTACCGGCCTGAAGGCATTGCTATTTCACGGGCATCGCGACCTTGCGGCCGGTGCCCTCGGGCCGCGGCACCGCCGCATGGGAATCCACCACCGCGCGGATGCGGGCGCGGATGTCCGGCGGGAAGGGGGCGACCTTTC
>PNLC01000428.1 GCA_013822885.1 Bradyrhizobium sp. | reverse complement strand
GTCTTCATCGGCCGCGAATTGCCGGAGCAGATGATCCGCGACGGATTTGAAAGCTGTATCGTCACGTGATGAAAGAGTTTGATCCGGGCGAAATGCCCTCCATCGCTTCCCTCACCGACCGGGTGCGGCCGTTGTCTGTCGGCATGCCCGCAACCTCGCTGCATTTCCTCGGCGACACGGCCGTCTTCATCGGCGCCGAGGAAAACGCGGCGCTGGTCAACGAGGCGGGCGAGGTAACGACAATCGCCATCCACGGCGGTGCCATCCTGTGCGCGGCGTCGGACGGCAAGCGCGTCGTCACCGGCGGCGACGACGGCAAGCTCACAGCGCTCGATGCCAAGGGCACGGTGACCGTGCTCGCCACCGATGCAAAGCGGCGATGGATCGACAATGTCGCGCTGCATCCCGAGGGCGCGGTGGCGTGGTCGGCCGGCAAGACCGCGTTTGTCCAAAGCGGCAAGGGCGAAGTGAAAACCTTCGACATGCCGTCGACCGTCGGCGGGTTGGCGTTTGCGCCGAAGGGCCTGCGGGTGGCCGTTGCACATTACAATGGTGTGACGCTGTGGTTTCCCAACATGGCCGCGAATCCGGAATTTCTGGAGTGGGCCGGCTCGCATCTCGCCGTCACCTTCAGCCCGGACAACAAATTCCTGGTCACCGCGATGCACGAGCCGGCGATGCACGGCTGGCGGCTTGCGGACAACCGCCACATGCGGATGAGCGGCTATCCCGGCCGCGTCCGTTCGATGTCGTGGAGCGCGGGCGGCAAGGGCCTCGCCACGTCAGGCGCCGATACCGTGATCATCTGGCCGTTCACCAGCAAGGACGGGCCGATGGGCAAGGAGCCCGCGATGCTGGCGCCGCTGCAGGCGCGCGTCTCCGCGGTGGCCTGTCATCCGAAGCAGGACATCATGGCTGCCGGCTACAGCGACGGCACGATACTGGTGGTGCGGCTGGAAGACGGTGCCGAAATCCTGGTGCGACGGAATGGTGGCGGCGCGGTGTCTGCGCTCGCCTGGAACGCCAAGGGGACGCAGGTCGCCTTCGGCACCGAAGAGGGTGACGCGGGGATCATGGAACTGTAAGAGATCGCCTGATCCAGCCGGGGCGGGGCGATGCGTTTTCTGACAACCTTCCAGTTACTCGATTTCATCGACACGCTGGTCAGCCTGACCACGGCCTTCGTGCTCGGCACCTTGATCGGCGCCGAGCGGCAATACAGGCAACGCACGGCCGGCCTGCGCACCAACGTATTGGTGGCGCTCGGCGCCGCGGCCTTCGTCGATCTCGCGATGCATCTGACCGGCGCCGATGGCTCCGTGCGCGTGATCGCCTATGTCGTGTCGGGGATCGGCTTCCTCGGGGCCGGCGTCATCATGAAGCAGGGCATGGACGTGCGCGGCCTCAACACCGCGGCGACGCTGTGGGCATCGGCGGCGGTCGGCTCCTGCGCCGGCGCCGACATGGTGGCGCAAGCCGTGGCGCTGACCGTGTTCGTGCTGGCCGGCAACACCCTGCTGCGTCCGCTGGTGAATGCCATCAACCGTATTCCGCTCGACGAGAAGGCGCTGGAAGCGACCTATTACTTCAAGCTCGCGGTCACGACCGAGGCGCTGCCCGACTTGCGCGACCAACTGGTCGAGAGGCTGGAAAACGCAAACTATCCGGTCGCGGGTATCGAGGTGGTGGAGACCGGCGACGACTTGCTGGAAATCGTGGCCAAGCTGGTCGCGACCGCCGTCGATCCGAACGAATTGAACGCAGCGACCTGCAGCGCCAGCCCGGTGTGCGCCATGCGACCTGGGTGGTGAGCACTGCGGACTAGTTACGCCGCGTGCGACGATTTCGCCCTCCCGGCGCGGCGGGGCATGGAACCAGGCGCCTCAAAAATCGTTGATACCGCGAACAAACTTGTGGGTGAACGTCATGGCGTCGGACAACAGGAAGCACAGCTTTCAAGGGGAGTACGCGTTCGCGGCCATGCTGGTGGCGGCGGGCCTGGCGATCACTGCGCTTTCGGTGGTGCAGATCAGGGCCGGCGATACGCCGCAACTCGCGCAGGCGACCCCGCCGCTACAATCGACGCCGGGCGCGGAATCCAGGCCGTCCGCGCCGGCCGATCCTGTGACGACGGGCACAAGGCCGTCCGACGTTCCCCCGGAGCCTGCCCGCCCGGACGCCGACGCCCAGAAAGCCGGCGCCCAGCCGGCGCTGCCACCGGCACCGGCGGAGAAAACTGCGCCTCCGATCCCTGATCGGCAATCGCCGATCAAGGAGCGATAAGCCAACTGTCGGCCCTTCCACACGCGCCATTGCAAATTCGTGGGCAAGGGCGAGGCGGGGGCGCTCATGACCGCGCGCACTGCTCTGCAGCAATTGCGCACGATCAGCCGGTATCAATTGGTACAAGGCCGTAACGGCGCAGCCTCCGAACGCCTTGTGCTGGTCCCCAACAAGCGGTTAGGCTTGCGGCAACAACAGCCGGACGCAAACCGGATACAGGGGGAAACCATGAAACGCAGGACATTCCTCGGCGGCGCCATGGCCGTCGCGGTGGTTGGACAGGGTTCACGCGCACTGGCGCAGCAGCCGCCGATCAGGATCGGCATGTCGATGCCGCAGACCGGCGGGCTTGCCGGCGGCGGCAAGGCTTCGCTGCTCGGGATCGAAATCTGGCGCGACGATATCAACGCCAAAGGTGGCTTGCTCGGCCGCAAGGTCGAACTGGTCGTCTATGACGACAAGTCGAGCGCCTCGGAGACGCCGGCGATCTACGCCAAGCTGGTCGACGTCGACAAGGTCGATCTGCTGTTCGCACCTTACGCGACCGTGCCGACCGCGCCCATCATGCCGTTCGTCAAGCAGCGCGGCCTGCTGCTGATGGGGAACTTCTCGTTCCAGGTGAACAGCAAGGTCGGCCACGACATGTGGTTCAACAACGCGCCGTGGGGGCCGGCCGACAGCTGGGCTTCCTCGTTCCTCGATCTGGCGCAAAAGGCCGGCGGCAAGAGCATGGCGTTGCTGTCGGCGGACCAGGAATTCGCCCAGAACCTTGCATTGACCGCCAGGGACGTCGCCAAGAGGCGCAACATCCCGATCGTGTTCGATCAGGTCTATCCGCCGAACACGGTGGAGTTCTCGTCCATCATCCGCGCGCTCAACGCCGCCAAGCCGGACATCGTTTATGTCGCGTCCTACCCGCCGGATTCGGCCGGCATCCTGCGCGCGGTCAACGAGATCGGCGTCGGCGACAACGTCAAGATTTTCGGCGGCGGGATGGTCGGCCTGCAATTCGCCGCCGTGATGTCGAACCTGGGCTCGCTGCTCAACGGCGTTGTCAACTACAATACCTGGCTGCCGGAAAAGAGCATGTATTTCGACGGCACCAAGGCGTTTTTCGACACCTACACCAAGCGCGCCGTCGAGGCCAAGGTCGATCCGCTCGGCTATTATCTGGCGCCGTTCGGCTACGCGATGGGCCAGATGATCGAAGCGGCTGTCGGCGCCACCAAGTCGCTGGACCAGAAGGGGCTCGCCAAATATCTGCGCGAGAACGAGCACAAGACCATCGTCGGCACGATCGCCTTCGCCGCCGATGGCGAACGCAAGGAAAGCGCGACGCTGCAGGCGCAGTTCCGCGGCGTAAAGGACAAGGACATCGAACAGTTCCGCTCCTCCGGTAGGCAGGTGATCCTGTTCCCGGACAAACTGAAGACGGGAGATCTCATCAGTCCCTTCGAGGCTGCTCGCAAGTAGAGCGGGCCAGAGGGATATCGAGGGGGATCCGACGTGTTTTCGATGGACCTGCTGCTCGGCGCGGTCGTGCTCGGGGTGCTGCTCGGCTGCTTCTATGCGGCCGTCAGCGTCGGCCTGTCCGTTTCGTTCGGACTGCTCGACGTGCCCCACGTCGCGCATCCCGCATTCCTGGTGCTCGCCTCCTACGGCGTGTACCTGCTCAACGACAGCTACGACATCGACCCGTTGCTCGCTGGGCTCGCCATCACGCCGCTGTTCTTCGTGTTCGGCCTGCTCACCTATCGCGTTTACTACGAGACCTTCGAGCGGCGCGGCAGCGACGCCGGCGTCCGCGGCATCGCGTTTTTCTTCGGCATCGCCTTCATCATCGAGGTGCTGATCATCCTTCACTTCGGCGTCGACCAGCGCTCAGTGACGGCGAACTATATCGGCAAGTCGTGGCGGTTCGGCGATTTTCGGATACCGATACGGCAACTGGTCGCGTTCGCGGTTGCGCTGGGGCTCACGGTGCTGCTGGCGGTGTACCTGTCGAAAACGTTCATGGGCCGGGCGATCCGAGCGGTGGCGCAGGACGAGGAA
>PNLC01000427.1 GCA_013822885.1 Bradyrhizobium sp. | reverse complement strand
GAATGACGAGATAGCGCTTGCCATCGACGCCTTCGTGGACGGTGTTTTCCACCACGTCGATGCCGCCGAAATGCGTGCCGTAATAGTTGCGCAGGAATTCGTCGTGATTGCCCGGCACGTAAATGACCTTGGCGCCCTTGCGCGCCTTGCGCAGCATCTTCTGTACGAAGTCGTTGTGCGATTGCGGCCAGTACCAGCTCGATTTCAGCGCCCAGCCGTCGACGATATCGCCGACCAGATAGATGGTGTCTGCGTCGTGGGTCTTGAGGAAGTCCAGCAACTGCTCGGCTTGCGAGCCGCGGGCTCCGAGATGCACGTCGGAGATAAATAAGGTACGAAAGCGCCGTTCCGGGCTTTCTTCGCTCAGGGAGTCACTACCCATGCCTGTCCACCTGACAGATTTATGTGACAGGGCAATGACCGGCGACGCGACCGATAGCCCCGTGAGAATCAATGCCGCGCCCTTGGCTTTGCGGATAACAGCGACATGCGACAGGGAAGCGACATGGCAGGGGCAACTTCGCAGCATCGTGGTAGTGGACACACAACGTTAACCATCGGCACCCGCAAGTTGACGAAGGCCACCGGCCGCGCCCTTCAGTCGGCGAAGAATGGCGGTCCGGCCGGGGGACCGGGCCGCACGATTGGTGGACTGAGGCATCGGTGCTAGGTTCCGGGCGGTTGGCGGCCGGAGCCTTTCGTGCCCATGTACATCCTCGTCGCTTTGTTTCTAGCGGTCCTGACCGCCCTGCCCGCATCTGCCCAGATCGCGCCGACCGAAGCTGAACTGCGCGCCTATGGCGGGCTGCATGCCGCTGCCGCCCGCGGCGACGTCGCCGACATCGAAAGGCGGATCGCCGCCGGTGAGAACAAGGAAGCGGTCGACAGCCGCCAGAGAACGCCGCTTCACGTCGCCGTCTTCCACAGGAAGTACGATGCCGCCCGCGCCCTGATCCGGCTGGGCGCCGATCCGAACAGGCTCGAAGCCGACCGCTACGACATCGTCACCATCGCTTCCGTCGCCAATGATGTGCCGATGCTCAAAATCGCGCTCGAAGGCGGCGGCAATGCCAAAGCCGTCACCAGCCGCTACGACGGCACGGCCCTGATCGCAGCGGCCCATCTCGGCCACGCCGAAGTGGTGCGCATGCTGATTGCCGCCGGCGCACCGCTCGATCACATCAACAATCTGAAATGGACCGCGCTGATCGAATCGATCGTGCTCGGCGATGGCGGCAAGAACCATACCGAGACCCTGCGCGCACTGGTCGAGGCCGGCGCCAATGTCAACATTCCCGACGGCTCCGGATCGACGCCGCTCAAGCTCGCGAAAGATCGCGGCTATCGGGAGATGGTTGCCATCCTGGAAAAAGCCGGGGCGAAGTGACGGCCCTGAACATCGACGTGGCGGCCGCCTAATAAAACCGATGAAAATGATGGACGGGCCCATGGCCGCGGCCGACGCTGAAGCGGTCCGCGGCAGAGATCGCGGCGCTGACCCAGGCCTTGGCGCTGCGAACCGCGGTCTCCATCTCCTCGCCCTTTGCAAGCCCGGCGGCAATTGCCGATGACAGCGAGCAGCCGGTGCCGTGGGTGTTTTTCGTCGCGATGCGCGGCGCGGCCAGCGTGATCGTGCCGTTCGCGCCGACCAGATAGTCGATGCTCTCGGAGCCCTCGCCGTGACCGCCCTTGATCAGCACCGCCTTGCAGCCCAGGGCGAGCAACCGCCGGCCCTGCTGCTCGACCGCGGCTTCGTCCCGCGCGACCGGCTCGTCGAGCAAGGCGGCGGCTTCCGGCAGATTGGGCGTGATGACCGAGGCCATGGGAATGAGCTTCTTTCGCAGCGCATCGACGGCTTCCGCTGCGAGAAGCCGGTCGCCCGAGGTTGCAACCATCACGGGATCGAGCACGACGTGCTTCGGCGACCAGCGCTTGAGCCCGGCGACGATGGCATCGATGACCGGCGGATGCGCCACCATGCCGATCTTGACCGCGCCGACGTCGAGATCGGAAAACACCGCGTCAAGCTGCGCGGTGACGAATTCGGCCGGCACCTGATGGATGCCGCTGACGCCGGTCGTGTTTTGCGCCGTCAGCGCCGTGATCACGGAAGCGCCGTAGACGCCGAGCGCGGCGAACGTCTTGAGGTCGGCCTGGATGCCTGCGCCCCCGGAGGAATCGGAGCCCGCGATGGTCAGCGCGATCGGCGTCGTCATCAAAAGTCCCGCGAAAATGTGATGTTGAGGGCCACGGTTTGTCCTAGCGCGCCGCGCCACTGGCGACAAGTTCGCTTGCCCTGGACCGCGGTTTTTGGCCTATTGTGTCCAGGATTTCGGAGACAACAGCGATGGTTCCCTTCTTCGTCCAGTTCAAATGCAAGCTTGGCCAGTCCTACGCCGTCGCCAATGCGCTCGCGGAAGCCGAGATCGCCTCGGAAATCTATTCCACCGCCGGCGACTACGATCTGCTGGTCAAGTTCTACGTCGACAACGACACCGACATCGGCCATTTCGTCAACGAGAAGGTGCAGGTCATTCCCGGCATTCAGGACACCCACACCATCATCACCTTCAAGGCGTTCGGCACGGGCTAGAACGCCGCGCGCATGGTCAGCCTTATTCGCGGGGAACAACCTAAGGTTTGTTAAACGCCTAGTTGCGCTTCGAGGCGGGAAATTCCATCCGGCTGCTGGCAACAAACGGTTAACGCCGCGGCCAATGGCAAGCTTTTGCCATAACCGCATCATGCTACCGCCTTGATATTTTTGATTCGTAGGTAGTCGTCAATCGGAGGCTCCGCGGCGGGAGGTTTCCGAGGGGGAAACAGTCGCGAGTACCACCATGGGGACGCTGTACGATTTACTCGGGGCTCTTCCGAGTGATGATGCCGAGGGCTTGCGGACCGCGTTCCGCAAGGCTGCGAAGGCAACCCATCCTGATATCAATCCTGATAATCCGGATGCGGCGCTCCGATTCCGGGAGCTGGTGCGCGCCTATGACATCCTTACGGATGTCGAGCAGCGTGAGACCTACGATGAATTGCTCGCCATTGCCCTTCAGCCGCCGCCTGCCACACAAATGCAGGCGACGCGCACTTATGAAGTCGTCGGCAAATACGCCTCCAACACGATGGCGGCGACAATTATTTCGGCGGTGCTGGTCGGGGGCTACACCGTGTTCGGCCTCTTTTCCAAGCCGCCGAACGCCGCGGAAATCGAGGCGGAGAATATTCCGGGCGCCACGCTCCAGGCCTTCGCGGCCGCGCTCCCGGTCCTCCCCAATCCGGCTGAAACCCGGGTTCAGCGTGAGGGCAAAGGATCGACCGACCTAGCCGCCGCAACGCCCGCGGCTGCGCCCGTTGCCAAGGAAGCTGCCGCCGCACCGATTGGCCGTTTGGAACCCGCCCCGGCGTTCGCTTCCTACAATCTGGCGGTTCAATATTATCCGCGCTTCGCAACCGCCTATCTCGATCGCGGTATCGTGCTGCACAGCGTCGGCGTGTTCGATCGTCCAGTGACCGACATGTCCCCGGTCAAGCGCGCCACGAATTCGAAGAAAGCCAGGATCGCCGCGCCGGCGCCGCGCAAGCCGCTGTCCATCGTGCCGCCCCCTGCTTTTGCACCCGCATTTGACAGACGAACCCCGATCACCGCGGCCCTGACGCCGTAACGGCCTGCGGGCCGTCACGGACTTGATCCGAGGCCGGAAGTTCCTCCCGTTCTGGTTCAGGCGGCGCCGGCAATGCGCTATCCGTCCTTTGCCTTTTTCGGCCGAGCGGGTCCCTCGACCGCAGGCAGGGACTTCAGGTATTCCGCCATGCTGGCGCGGTCCTCAGCCGACAATTGCGACGTATTCCTGATGACGCGCGCCATGGATCCACCGGCGGTATCGCCGTCAGGCATTTGCCCGGTCTCCAGGAAATAGGCGATATCGCTGACGCTCCACTCGGCCAGCCCGCCCTTCTGGGTGATGTTGGGCACCCAGCCCTCGCCTTCCGGATTGGGACCTCCGGCCAAGCGCTGCGCCTCGACGAGGCCGCCGAGGACGTTGCGCGGGCTGTGGCACTCCGCGCAATGGCCGAAACCGTTGACCAGGTAAGCGCCGCGATTCCACGACGCCGAGCGCGAGGCATCAGGCACAAATGGCTTGTCATCCATGAACAGCCACTTCCAGACGCCGACGTTGCGGCGGATGTTGAATGGAAACGGCAGGTCGTGATCGCGCGTCTTGCCGGCCACCGGCGCGAGCGTCTTCAGGTAGGCGAACAGGTCGCGCACGTCCTCGACCTTGGCATGCTGGTAGGCCGCGTAGGGAAAGGCCGGGAAATAGTGCGCGCCGT
>PNLC01000426.1 GCA_013822885.1 Bradyrhizobium sp. | reverse complement strand
GAGTGCTGGGACAAGAAGCACGCCACCTTCATGATCATGGGGGACACCTGCACCCGGGCCTGCGCGTTCTGCAACGTCAAGACCGGGATGCCCGGCGCGCTCGACGCCGCCGAGCCGGAGCATGTCGCCGAAGCCACCTTCAAGCTCGGGCTCACCCACGTCGTGGTGACCTCGGTCGATCGCGACGACCTCGCCGATGGCGGCGCGGAGCATTTCGCGCAAACCATCCGCGCCATCCGTGCGCGCTGTCCGACCACGACGATCGAAATCCTCACGCCTGACTTCCTGCGCAAGGAAGGCGCGCTGGAAGTGGTCGTGGCGGCGAAGCCCGACGTATTCAACCACAATCTGGAAACCGTGCCGGCGCGCTATCTCACCGTGCGCCCGGGCGCGCGCTACTTCCATTCGATCCGGCTGCTGCAGCGGGTCAAGGAAATCGATCCGACGATTTTTACCAAGTCCGGCATCATGGTCGGCCTTGGCGAGGAGCGGCACGAGGTGCTGCAGGTGATGGACGACCTGCGTTCGGCGGAAGTCGATTTCCTGACCATCGGTCAATATCTGCAGCCGACCCGCAAGCATCACGCGGTCATGCGCTACGTGACTCCGGACGAGTTCGCGGGTTACGAGAAGGTCGCCTACACCAAGGGCTTTCTGATGGTGTCGGCGAGCCCGCTGACCCGCTCGTCGCACCATGCGGGCGAGGATTTCGCAAAACTAAAAGCGGCCCGGGCTGCGCTGCATCGCTGAGCGTCTGATGCCAAAATATTCCAGCAAGCGTCGGGTTCACCATACCGCGCCGCAGATGTTCGATCTGGTCGCCGATGTCGAGCGCTATCCGGAATTCGTTCCGCTGTGCCAGTCGCTGAAGATACGCCAGCGCATGCCGAAGGATGACGGCACTGAAATCATCGTCGCCGATATGACCGTGTCGTTCAAGCTGGTGCGCGAATCCTTCACCAGCCGGGTGACGCTGGATCGGCCGAACCTGAAGATCATGGTCGAATATCTCAAGGGCCCGTTCAGCAACCTTGAAAACCGCTGGACGTTCGAGCCGAAATCCGAAACCGACTGCGATGTCGGATTCTTCCTGTCCTACGAGTTCAGGAGCCGGATGCTGGCGATGCTGATGGGGACGATGTTCGACACCGCGTTCCAGCGCTTTGCCGCGGCCTTCGAGAAACGCGCGGATGCGGTCTACGGGAAGGGCTAGACACCTGCTAGGTCCGAGGCGGCGTCCGCCGGCGCTTGACGGCGACGCGGCGCGGACTGCGGGCCACCCGCGGGCGCAACCGGCTCATGGTTTCGCGCCGCGGCTTGACCGGCGGCTGCGGTCCGCGCGCCAGTTCCATCAGCATGCGCAGCGCTTCGACGACGGAGCGCTGGCGCACCGTGGTACGGCCGATGGCGCCGAAACGCATTTCGCGATGCAGGATTCGGCCGTCGCGCGCGGCGACCGCGAAATGCACCAGGCCCACCGGCTTGCCCGGCGTGGCCCCGCCAGGACCGGCGATACCGGTGATCGATACCGCGAGATCGACCTTGGCCTTTTCCAGCGCGCCGATCGCCATCGCGGTCGCCGTTTCCTTGCTGACCGCGCCGAAGTTGGCAAGCGTCGTCGCCTTGACGCCGAGCATGGCGCGCTTGGCGTCGTTGGAATAGGTGACGAAGCCGCGGTCGATCACGTCGGAGGAGCCGGGAATATCCGTGAGTGCGCCGGCGACCAGGCCGCCGGTGCAGGACTCGGCCGTGGCAATCGTCAGCTTGCGCATCCGGCACAAGTCAAGCAGCGAGCGGGAGAGGGCGCGGGCGTCGCTGCCGCTCATGGCTTATGCGCTCCAGCCTTTATCGTCCCAGGGGAGGCGGATGGTGGCGCTCGCGGTGGCCGCGATGCCTTCCTCGCGGCCGGTAAAGCCGAGCCGCTCGCTGGTGGTGGCCTTGACGGCGACGCGCGAGATGTTGAGCCCGGTGATCTCGGCGATGCGAGCGCGCATGGTATCGCGCAGCGGGCCGATTTTCGGACGCTCGCAGACCATCGTGACCTCGAGATTGGCGATGCGGCCGCCCCGCGCGGTGACGCGGTCGACGGCATATTTCAGGAACTTGTCGGACGCGGCGCCCTTCCATTGCGGGTCGCTCGGTGGAAAGTGCGAGCCGATATCGCCGTCCGCCAGCGCGCCGAGGATGGCGTCGACCAGCGCATGCAGGCCGACGTCGCCGTCGGAATGGGCGAGAAAGCCGCGTGTGTGTGGCACGCGCACGCCGCAGATCATCAAATGATCGCCGTCGCCGAAGGCGTGCACGTCATAGCCGGTGCCGGTCCTGATGTCGCCGAGCTGGGCGGCGAGGCGGGCTTCCTCGCGGGCAAAATCTTCCGGTGTCGTCAATTTCATGTTCGCAGGATCGCCTTCAAAAGTCGCTACCGTCAATCCTGCCCATTCCGCCAGCGCCGCGTCGTCGGTGAAGTCGCTGCGGCCGTCGCGCGCCGCGCGGCGATGGGCATCCAGAATCACGTCGAAGCGAAACGCTTGCGGCGTTTGCGCAATCCGCAACCGCGCGCGCTCGGGCGTCGCCTCGACGTTGCCGGTATCGCCGACCTGCTTGATCGTGTCTGTGACCGGGATCGCAGGCACCGCCGCGCCGGTGTGTCCGGCCGCATCGATCGCGCGCGAAATGACTGCCGGGGTCACGAATGGCCGCGCGGCATCGTGAATCAGGACGATGTCGGGCTTCGATGCGGCGAGCGCCTCGAGGCCTGCGAGCACCGAAGCCTGGCGGGTTACTCCGCCATTGGCGGGAGGTTGATGGCGCAGGCCGGCAACGGCTGCATTGAAGACGGCGACGTCATCGGGATTGACCACCGGCTGCACCGCAAAGACGTCCGGATGGTCGCAGAACGCTTCCATGGCGCGGAAAATCACGGTCTGTCCGCCGATCTCGCGATACTGCTTGGGCCCGCCGGCGCCGGCGCGGAGCCCGCGCCCGGCTGCGACGAGGATGGCTGCGGTGCGCTCGGGTCTCGGCATTTGAACTCGAATAAAGGCGTGTCGGGATTAAGCAGGGGAGGTCTCTTCCCGCGGGCGCACAGCCCTACCATGCCGAATACGGAAAGACAGAGCGATTCACCATGGCTGTGGGAAAAGCAGTTTTTGTTGCAGTGCACTTGCACAAATGATAGATCTGTCTAAAGTGTAGGCAAGAAGCTTGACTGCACAAGATTTGTGCTCACAATATGCACCGATGGCCGCAATGGCGCTGCCGTCCCAACCACGAGAGCCCCGTGCCCGGCCCGGAAAGTTCACTCCCTAAGCCGTTGAAAATAGGCGAAATTGCTATCGCCAACCGGGTTCTCCTGGCGCCAATGTCCGGCGTCACCGATGCCCCGTTTCGTCGTCAGGCGGCCGCCCTCGGTGCTGGCCTGGTCGTGTCCGAGATGACCGCCAGCGACGAACTCGTGCACGGCAGGCCGATGTCGCGGCTGCGCTGCGAGGCGGCCGGCATTGGTCCCCACGTCGTGCAGCTTGCGGGCTGCGAAACTCACTGGATGGCGGAGGGGGCGAAAGTCGCGGAAGCCGCAGGCGCCGACATCATCGATATCAACATGGGTTGTCCCGCGCGTCATGTTACCGGCGGCCAGTCCGGCTCGGCGTTGATGCGCGATCTCGATCATGCGCTGACACTGATCGAAGCGACGATCGCAGCGGTGAAAGTTCCGGTGACGCTGAAGATGCGCCTCGGCTGGGACGACCGCTCGCTCAACGCGCCCGAGCTCGCGCGCCGCGCGGAAGCGGCCGGCGTGCAGATGATCACCGTGCACGGGCGGACGCGCTGCCAGTTCTACAAGGGCGAGGCGGACTGGACTGCAGTGCGCGCGGTCAAGGGCGCGATCTCGGTGCCGCTCGTCGTCAACGGCGATATCACCTCGTTCGAGAAGGCTGTGCAGGCGCTGGAAATCTCCGGCGCCGACGCCGTCATGATCGGGCGCGGCGCGCAGGGGCAGCCCTGGCTGCCGGGGCAGATCGGGCGCCGGCTCGAAACCGGCAAGGCCGAGGCCGTGCCTGATTTGGCCGAGCAGCTCACTCATATCCGCGCGCTCTACGATCAGGTCTGCAGCCATTACGGCCTGCGTATCGGACTGAAGCACGCGCGAAAGCATCTTGGCTGGGCGCTGGAGATCGCCGCGCAGTGCAGCCGCGCGCCGGCTGCGAAGCTCAAGCGCTGGCGCCAGGACATTCTGACTTCGGAGGATCCGCACCTTGTGCATCGATCGCTCCAGGATGCGTACGACGATTTTGCATGGAGTGCTGCCGCATGACGTCAGCCGCAGAACATCGCCGG
>PNLC01000425.1 GCA_013822885.1 Bradyrhizobium sp. | reverse complement strand
AAACAGCAAGTCGCCCTGTTCGGTGAGGATGAGCCCGCGCGCATGGCGGTGAAACAGCGACACCGCGAGTTCCTGCTCCAGCGCGCTGACCTGGCGCGACACCGCCGATTGCGAAAGCCCGAGTTGCTCGCCGGCGTGCGTGAAGCTTCCCGCTTCCGCGGCCGCGTGAAACACCTTCAGCTTGTCCCAATCCATGTCCTTCAATCCGTCTCGGGTTCGACGCATGATCATTCAGCCGCGGCGCGATCGCTCGCGCGCATCGCCAGGAACCGTTCTGCCTCGAGGGCCGCCATGCAGCCCAGGCCTGCGGCCGTGACCGCCTGCCGGTAGGTTTCGTCCGCGACGTCGCCGGCGGCAAACAGGCCGGGTATGGACGTGGCGGTCGAGTTCGGCGCCACCTCGACATAGCCCGAGGATTTCAGCTTGATCTGGCCCGCAACGAGGTCGGTGGCCGGAGCATGGCCGATGGCGATGAAGACGCCGTCCGCGGGCACCTCCGTAAGAGCGCCGGTCTTGACGTTCTTGAGGCGCACCTGCGTGACCTTGCCGGGGTTTTCAGTGCCGCAGATCTCGTCGAGCGCACTGTCCCAGATCACGTTGATCTTGGGGTGCTTGAACAGCCGGTCCTGCAGGATGCGCTCGGCGCGGAAGTGATCGCGGCGATGCACGATGGTGACCTGCGAGGCGAAATTGGTCAGGAACAGCGCTTCCTCGACCGCGGTGTTGCCGCCGCCGACCACGATCACTTCCTTGCCGCGGTAGAAGAAGCCGTCACAGGTGGCGCAGGCCGAGACGCCATAGCCCTTGAATTTTTCTTCCGAGGGAATGCCGAGCCAGCGCGCCTGCGCGCCGGTGGCGAGGATCACGGTCTCGGCGAGATAGACGTCGCCGCTATCGCAGGTCAGGCGGAACGGCCGCTGCGCCAGTTCGAGCTTGTTGACGAGATCGGTGACGATTTTGGTGCCGACATGCGCGGCCTGCTTTTCCATCTGCTCCATCAGCCACGGGCCTTGGATCACGTCGGCGAAGCCGGGGTAGTTCTCCACGTCGGTGGTGATGGTGAGTTGTCCGCCCGGCTGGATGCCCTGGATCAGAACCGGCTCCAGCATCGCGCGCGCCGCGTAGATCGCTGCGGTGTAACCGGCTGGGCCGGAACCGATAATGACGACCTTGGCATGGATAGGCGCGGGCATCGGTAGATCCCTCTCTTGTGTGGGGGCTTGTCCAGGGCGTGAGCGTCGAGCGCGGGAAAGGCATCGCGGCGGCGCTGAAAGTGTCAAATCCAAGTCTAAGACATCTGGGTAGCTATGCAAGAATTGCAATTCAAATAAGCGAAATTTCCCCGGAACGGACTTAAATGGCGCACTGCACGCGCAATAAAATTGCGCACCGGCTGCGGACTGGGCTAAGAGAGTTGCGATCATACCTTCCTAGATGAGCCCAGCCCCAGGGAACCGGACGCGCGTGTCAAAGAATCTTGACGAGATCGACCTCAGAATTCTCTCTGAAATTCAGGCCGATGGCCGAATCACCAATGTGGAACTGGCCAAGCGCGTCGGCATTTCGCCGCCACCCTGCCTGCGCCGGGTCCGCACGCTGGAGGAAGAGGGCTACATCCAGGGCTACCGTGGATTGCTGGATCCGCGGCGGCTCGGCTTCGACGTCACGGTGTTTGCGTCGGTGCACCTGTCGAGCCAGGCCGACGCCGATCTGCGCGCCTTCGAGGAGTTCGTGCGCGCCGAGCCGCTGGTGCGCGAATGCTGGATGCTCTCGGGCGAGGTGGACTTCATCCTGAAATGCGTCGCGCCCGACATGGCGACGTTTCAGGATTTCGTCACCCACCTGACCGCGGCTCCCCACGTGCGCAACGTGCGTACGTCGCTGGTGCTGCACAATTCGAAATACGAGCCGGCGGTGCCGCTCGATGTGAAGGTCGCGGGCTGAGAGTCATTCCGGGTTCAATGCTTTGCATCTCCCCGGAATGACTGGATGACCTACTTCTTCCGCATCGCGTCGACGCTGTACGGCCCGCCGCCCGCGGTCGCCAGGTAGAGACAGGCGAAGCAGAACAGGATCGCCTCCGTGCCGCGATTGAGCAGCGGCAGGAACACCGGGTTGGCCGGATCCCTGAACATGTGGCCGAGGAAATAGGCGAAGGCCATTTCACCGGCCAGGATGAACGCCACCGGTCGCGTAAAAAGGCCCACCATGAGAAGGCCGCCCAAGATCAACTCAAGGCTGCCAGCCGCTCCATACAAAGACATGAGTTCGACCTTGGCGAACATCGGGATCGCCGGAAATTTGAAAAGCTTGGCGACACCATACTGAAACAGCAGCAATCCGGTGATGAAACGAAACAGGCTCAGCGCCGTCGGCTGCCATTTCGCAAGCATCTTGTCTAATTGGTCCATGTCATTGTCCCCCTGTTTGACACGCTGGAAGCCAGCGCCACGATATTGCACGTTGTTTGTCGATCGCGTGTGATGCCGACACAACACCTGTGAAATTGAATCATTCCCCTCGCGCGTGACCGGTTGGCGACCTTGTAGGGATTGCAGCGCAACAACGAGAGCCTTGCGGCACGCGAAACCAGGTAATGATGAAATCCGCCGCACCTCCACTCACGATCCTGTCAGGACGGCCACAACAAAAAAGCCGCGTGGCAAACGCGGCTTTGTCGCAACAGTAACTTGCAGGTGACTATCGCCACTCGACCTTGGTGATCTCGTAGGCCTTGGCACCGCCGGGCGCCATGACTTCCACGGTCGTGCCCTTCTTCTTGCCGATCAGCGCGCGGGCCAGCGGCGAGGTGATGGAGATGCGGCCCTTCTTGGCATCCGCCTCTGGCTCACCGACGATCTGCCACACGGCTTTCTTCTCGGTGTCTTCGTCGACCAGCGTGACGGTGGCGCCGAACTTGACGGTGTCGCCCGAGAGCTTCGAGATGTCGATAATGTCGGCGCGCGCGAGTTTGTCTTCGAGCTCGGCGATGCGGCCTTCGTTATGCGACTGCTCTTCCTTGGCGGCATGATATTCCGCGTTCTCCGAGAGGTCGCCATGCGAGCGCGCCTCAGCGATATGTTCGATGATGCGCGGACGGTCCTCCGACTGGCGCTTCTTCAACTCGACCTCCAGGGCGGCATAGCCGCTCGCGGTCATCGGAACCTTTTCTACCATGCTCTTCCGTCCTTCCATCGTGCGAACCGCTACCGGCGTGCGCACGAGGCAATTTTTTAGATTTCGATTCGGGCTTTCATGGCCCCGGTATGGGCCCGCCAGCCTGCTAAACTTCGGCCTGTCCAAAGGCCGATTCAACATCCAAACGCGCGGTGAGTTCCTGCCATACGGCTTTATTGCCAATCGTTTAGCGGGCATCTTAGCCCGGCCGACGATCAGTTTTCGGAAAAGTAACTCTGCAGGGTGCGGACCTCAAGGTCCCCGCCCAGGTAGGCGCGGATGCCCTGGGCAGCCGCCACAGCACCCGAAAGAGTGGTGTAATACGGCACTTTATGCAAGAGGGCAGCCCGCCGCAGAGAACGGCTGTCGGCCAGCGCCTGCGGCCCCTCGGTGGTGTTCAAGACGAGCTGGATGTCGCCATTGGTGATGGCGTCGACGATGTGCGGCCGTCCTTCCAGCACCTTGTTAACCTTCTCGGTCGGAACGCCGTTGTCGTTCAGGAAACGCTGGGTGCCCGAGGTGCCCATCACCTTGAAGCCGAGCGAGTGCAGCAGGCGGACCGCATCCACGATGCGGTGTTTGTCGCTCTCGCGCACCGAGACGAACACGGTGCCCTTGCGCGGCACGCGGGTGCCGCCGCCGAGCTGGCTCTTGGCAAAGGCGACCGCGAACGAGCTGTCGATGCCCATCACCTCGCCGGTCGATCGCATCTCCGGTCCCAGCACGGTATCGACGCCCGGGAAGCGCGCGAACGGGAATACCGATTCCTTGACGCCGACATGGCCGAGCTTGCGCTTCTGCAGCTTGAAGTCGGCGAGCTTCTCGCCGGCCATGATCCTTGCCGCGATCTTCGCCACGGGGGTGCCGACCACCTTGGCGACGAACGGCACGGTGCGCGAGGCCCGCGGATTGACCTCGAGCACGTAGACATCACCGTCCTTGATGGCAAATTGCACGTTCATCAGGCCGACGACGTCGAGGCCGAGCGCGAGCTCGCGGGTCTGCCGCTCGAGCTCCTCGATCATCTTCGTGTCAAGCGAATGCGGCGGCAGCGAACAGGCGGAGTCGCCGGAGTGAATGCCGGCTTCCTCGATATGCTCCATGATGCCGACGATGAAGGTGTCCTTGCCGTCGGAGAGGCAGTCGACGTCGATCTCGGTGG
>PNLC01000424.1 GCA_013822885.1 Bradyrhizobium sp. | reverse complement strand
GGGCTATGCGCAGCTGCTGGAGCAGGATTCCGGCCTTGCCACCAAACCGCGCGACCAGGTGCGCGTGGTCCGCCGCAGCGCCGATCACCTGTCGGGACTGATCGACGGCATTCTGGATATTTCCAAGATCGAGGCCGGCCGCCTCTATTTGTCGCGCGACGAGGTGCGCCTGAGCGAATTCCTCGACCAGCTCGTCGGGATGTTTCGCGTCCAGGCCACAGCCAAGGGCATTAACTTTGTCTTCAAGCGGCCCTCGGTGCTGCCCGTCGTCGTGTATGCCGATGAAAAACGGCTGCGCCAGGTGCTGATCAACCTGCTGTCCAATGCGCTGAAGTTCACGCAGACCGGCAGCGTGCAGTTCGTCGTGCATTACCGCAGCCCGGTCGCGGAGTTCGAGGTGGTCGATACCGGCCCCGGTATTCAGCCCGGCGACCTCGAACGCATCTTTGCGCCCTTCGAACGCGGCGCGCTCGGCGTCGCGCAGCCGCAGACCGGCACCGGTCTCGGCCTTACCATCAGCCGGCTGCTTGCGGGCGTGATGGGCGGCGACATCAGGGTGACCAGTGAAGTTGGCAAGGGCAGCACCTTTCGCGTCAAGATATTGCTGTCGGAGGTGACCAATCCGACCAGGATCGCGCCGGTGGAAGCGCCGATCTTCGGCTATCACGGTGCGCGCAGGACGATCCTGATCACCGACGACGATCCGACCCAGCGCGACCTTCTGCGCGAGGTGCTGGCGCCACTCGGCTTTATCCTGCTCAGCGCGCCCGACGGGGCCGGCTGTCTCGCGCTGGCGCAGCATTGCCGGCCCGATTTGTTCCTGCTCGATATCTCGATGGCCGGCATGGATGGATGGGTGGTGGCCGAAACGCTGCGCGAGAACGGCCATCATCAGGCCCGCATCCTGATGGTGTCGGCGAGCGCGCTGGAGGCGCACGGCGCGCCGCTGGCGCAGCCGTTCCACGACGGCTATCTGATGAAGCCGATCGATATTCCGAGGCTGCTGGAGACCATCCGGCAACTCCTGAAAATCGACTGGCAGTACGAAGCTGAACAGATTGCCGTAGCGCACTGGAAACCGGAGACCGGATCGCGGCCGCCGGTGAAGCATGTCGAGGAACTGATCGGGCTCGGGCAGCTTGGCTACATTCGCGCGATCCAGATCAAGCTGGACGAAATAGGCAACGACCACCCTGAACACGCCGACTTCGTTTCGCAAATGCGTTCGCTGGTCGATCGATTCGACCTCGATCAGTACATGGCGACGTTAAAGACCTTGCACAGCTATGATCACTGAACAGAAGAAGCGCGATGTCGCCCTCGTCGTCGACGATTCGCCAGAAACGCTGCGGCTGCTGACCGATGCACTCGACGGCGCCGGCATGACGGTCATGGTCGCGCTCGACGGCGCGGCTGCGCTGCGGATCGTCGAACAGATCACGCCCGATATCGTGCTGCTCGATGCCATGATGCCCGGGATGGACGGGTTCGAGACCTGCCGGCGGCTGAAGCGCGATGCCGGCCTGGACCACGTTCCCATCATCTTCATGACGGGGCTGGCCGAAACCGAGCACATCGTTCGCGGCCTGGAGGCCGGCGGGGTCGACTACGTCACCAAGCCGATCGCAGTCGAGGAAATGCTGGCGCGGATTCGGGTTCACCTCGTCAACGCAAGGCTGACCCAGAGCGCTCGCGCCGCCCTCGACGTCTCCGGCCGCTATCTGCTCGCCGTCAACAGCGCGGGCAAGATCATGTGGGCGACGCCGCAGGCGCAGAAACTGCTGTCGGACACGCTGGCCGCCGATGGCGACGACGATGTCGTGCTGCCGGAGCCGATCCCGCAATGGCTCGACCAGGCGCGCCAGGGCAAGGCCGGCTCGAAGACTGCCATCACCGCCGCCCTTCCCGGCAACGAGCAGCTTCGGCTGCAGTACATGGGCAAGCTGGGTGCAAACGAATTCCTGCTGCGGCTGGCCAAGGACTTCACCTCGGAGACGCCGGCGGAATTCTCAAGCGAACTCGGGCTGACGGCGCGCGAGGGAGAAGTTCTGTCGTGGCTGTCCAAGGGCAAGACCAACCGCGACATCGCGCAGATTCTGGGCCTCTCCCCGCGCACCGTCGACAAGCATCTCGAGCAGATTTACTCCAAGCTCGGCGTCGAGAACCGCACCGCGGCGGCGGCGATCGCAGTGAATGCAAAGAACCGGAAGGGGTGAGGCACCGTCGCTTCGTTGCTCATCGCAATGATGCCCGAGGAGCCGGTTAGTCTAATTCGCCGCCGCCAGCTTCCGCTGCTCGGAAGCGCCGGTACCGGTCTGCACGATCAGCCGCCTCAATTCCGGAATGCAGGAGCCGCAATTGGTACCGGCCTTGAGCTTGGCGCCGATCTCGGCGGGGGAACGCGCACCCACTGCGATGCTCTCGCAGATCGTGTTGCGCCCGACGCCGAAGCATGCGCACACGATGGGCCCGGCATTGGCGAGACCATCAGCCGATTTGCCCGACAGCAGCATGCGGCGCTGGTCGTTGCCGAGCGTATCGGCAGCGAACAGGTCCTTGACGACGTTCCAGTCGCCGGCGTCCTGCGCCGGGCCGATGAACAGGCAGGCGTCGATACGGTCGCCGTTAAAGGATGCCGCGCGATAGATCCCGCCGCCGAAATCCACGTATTCGGCCACGTCGTCACCCGCGAAGGACCTCAACCAGGACTGCCAGCCCGCAAGATCGGCATTATCCGCGAACAGGTAACCGTGACCACCATTGACGGCGACGCGCGCCGACCATGCATGCGCGGGCAGCACGAGCGGCTGGCGCGACAGCGCAAAACCCCGGAACACATACTCGTAGGGCGCAATCGATGCCGGCGTCGCCTTGTTCTCGGGCTGGCCCGAGAACGGATCGGTGTAAGGCGCCACCAGCGAACCGACGCGCGCGCCGGTCGCGTTGGCCTCGCTCCAGTGGATCGGCGCAAACAGCATGCCGCGCTGCTGGCGCTCACTGACGATGACGCGAAGCGTGCATTGCCCATAATCGGTGGTGACGCGCGCAAAATCGCCGTCGGCGACGCCGAACTTCAAGGCATCGTCCGGATGAACCTCGACAAAGGGCTCGGGCAGATGCTGGCCGAGCCGCGGGCTCTCGCCCGTGCGCGTCATCGTGTGCCACTGGTCGCGGATGCGGCCCGTGTTCAGCCGCAACGGCCGCGCGGCCGTGGTCTCGCTGCGCAATGCCGGAACTTCGGGCGCGATGAAGCGGGCCTTGAAATCGTTGCCGAAGAATCCGCCGTCGGCAAAGAACCGCGCTTGCGGATCCGTGCCCTGCCGGACCGGCCATTGCACCGGCGCCATCGCATCGAAGTCGTCATCCGACAAGGACGCGAGCGCGCCGATGTCGAAATCGCGCCCGCCATTGTTCTCGAATGCCGAGAGCGCGGCGTGCTCGCGAAAGATATCTGCCACCGATCCAAAGCTGAACGCCGCGCCGAAACCGAGCCGTTTCGCCACCTCGCCCATGATCCACCAGTCGGGCCGCGCCTCGCCCGGCGAGTTAAGGAATGCGCGCTGCCGCGAGATGCGCCGCTCCGAATTGGTGACTGTGCCGGACTTCTCGCCCCAGGCCTCTGCCGGCAGCAGCACATGCGGCCCTGCATCGACCGTGTCGTTGGAAACCACGTTCTCGGAGACCACGAACAGTTCGAGTTTCTTCAGCGCCTCGCGGACGCCGTCGGCGTTCGGCAGCGACACCGCCGGATTGGTGCCCATCACCCACAGCGCCTTGATCTCGCCGCGCGCGATGGCATCGAACATCTGCACTGCCTTCAGCCCCTCATGGGTGGCGATGCGCGGCGCCTTCCAGAACCGGCGCACGCGATCGATGTCCGGCGGCGAAAATCCCATGTGTGCGGCGAGCTGGTTGGCGAGCCCGCCGACCTCGCGGCCGCCCATCGCATTGGGTTGTCCGGTCAGCGAAAACGGCGATGCGCCGACCTTGCCGATCCGGCCCGTCGCGAGGTGGCAATTGAGGATGGCGTTGACCTTGTCGGTGCCCTGCGCCGACTGGTTGACGCCTTGCGAATACATCGTCACGACGCGCGGCGTACTGGCGAACATCTGGAAGAACGTCGCGACGTCCTGCTCGGACAGGCCGGTCGCCAGCGCGGTCGCGCCGACGCTGCCGGCCATGCTGCGTGCGCGCGCGAGCGCTTCGTCAAAACCCGACGTGTAGCGTTCGACGTAATCTCGATCGAGGGTGCCGTTATCGGCGAGATGTACGAGCAAACCGCTGAACAGCGCCGTATCGGTGCCCGGCTTCAATCCAAGAAACAGATCGTCATCGCCGACGGTATCGGTCCG
>PNLC01000423.1 GCA_013822885.1 Bradyrhizobium sp. | reverse complement strand
TCAGGTGCTCGCCGCCGCCGAACCCGATTTCGAGCCGGACATCGCCGATAGGGCCTTCGAACAGGTCGGCAAGTCTCTCCGGCGCAGGCGCTGCGATATCGAGCGCCAGGTGCGGCAGCAAATTGTCGATCAGGTCGGCCTGATGGATGCGGAGCTTGTGGCCCTTGCGGCGGCCGAAGAACGAGCCGCGCGCATGTGCGGCCGCACCGTCATCCGGCGGGGCGTCGCGGTCTCCGGGTTCGTTGGGCGCGGTGTTCATCGCAGTGTCTGGTACAGCCGGTACAATAGCCGCGCCCTCGGCTCGATCGAGGAGATATACATCTGCTCGTAATGGGTATGCGCGCCCTTGCCGTCGACGCCGAGCCCGTCCAGCGTTGCCGTATGGGGCGCGGTGAAATTGCCGTCGGAGCCGCCGCCGGTCGACGTGTCCACCAGGTCGAAGCCGATCTCGGCCGCTATCGTTCTGGCGTGCTCGTAGAGCGCGGCGCTGGCATTGCTCTTCTCATAGGGCGGGCGGTTCAATTCGCCGACCACGCGGACGCTGACGCCCTCGGTGCGGGATTTCAGGTTGAGGATTTTTGGAAACAGTTCGTCGGCGTCCGATATCGTCGGCACGCGCATGTCGACTTCGGCATAGGCCTCTTCCGCAATTACGTTCGGCCGTGTGCCGCCGCGCACGACGCCAACATTCACGGAGATGCCGCGCGAAAGATCGTTCATCGCCTCCAGCGTCTGGATGACGTTGCCGAGTTCGCGGATGGCGCTGCGGCCGTCCTCCGGTTTGGTGCCGGCGTGAGAAGGCACGCCCTTGATGAAGACCTCGAAGCGCGCGACGCCCTTGCGGCCGGTGACGATCTTGCCGCCGTCGCGCGCCGGTTCGGTGACCAGCACATATTTCGCCTTGCGTCCTTCGCTCTCAATCAGCGCACGTGATGTCGGGCTGCCGATTTCCTCGTCGGAGACGTAAAGCTGGGTGATGCCGAGCGGCGGCCGCGCCCCCTCGGCGCACACCTGCCGGAACGCATGGAAGGCGAGATAGGCGCCGCCCTTCATGTCGTAGATGCCGGGGCCGAAGGCGCTGTCGCCCTCGATGCGAAACGGCAGCCGCTCGATGAATCCCATCGGATGCACCGTGTCGAGATGGCTCAGCACCAGGATCCCCGGCGCGTCCTGCCCCCATGACGAGCGCATGACGAGATGGTCGCCGCAACCCGAATGCCCGGCGATCCGCTCTACCGTCGCCGGCAGGCCGCGATATTCTGAAGTCACGAGGTCGGCGAACTTGTTGACCTGGTCGGGCGCTTCCGTCGGGGTTTCGATCTCGACCCAGCGGCGAATGCCGTCGAGGATGGCACTCGAATCGAAGGGATTGGTCGTCTTCGGCATGTTTTCTCGAATCCGGTGTGTCGCCATTTCGGGCGCGCGTCACTCTAATCCGAGTTCAGCCTGGATGGCGCGCGCCCTCAGGTGCGCGATGGCCCACCGGGGCATGACGGCTTATTCCAGATCGCGGGATATCTCAAACCGCAACGGCGAAAAAAATCAGCGCGGGTCGGGGCCGTCGCGCGATGCGATCTGCTCGACCAGTTCGACGATGGAGCGGCGCATTTTGGCGTCGCCGATGCGGGTGAACGCGCGCGTCAGCGCCAGGCCCTCGGAAGTGGCGAGGAAATCCGAAACGTAGGCCGGTGACGCGCCTTCGCCGAAGCTATCGCCGTTCAACAAGCCGCTCGGCCCGCCGTCGAACAGAAACGACACCGGCACCTGCAAAATCTCGGAGATTTGCTGCAGGCGGCTGGCGCCGACGCGGTTGGTCCCCTTTTCGTATTTCTGAACTTGCTGGAACGTCAGTCCCAGCGCCTCACCCAGCTTTTCCTGGCTCATGCCGAGCATGATGCGGCGCATGCGCACGCGGCTGCCGACATACTTGTCAACCGGGTTGGGGGCTTTCGTGGACATTTGCGTCACTCCTGGGGATTGCGCGCCGGGGTGAGGCAAAGTGAAATGGGCAATGCCTCAGGCGCCGGTACCGTCAAATCCTGCTCGGAGGATCGGGTAGAGATTCGGACGATATGGGCATTGCCAACTAACTGGTTGTTGATTTGTGCTTGCAACCGCAGAAAGCGAATCGTAGCCCGTCTGTCAACTGGTGGAACCACGAATGCCGCCGTCTTTGTGGCAACAATTTTGGAAGTATTCCAGTTTTATGTAGTTCGCTTAACGAAACGGCGTCGGATGACGAATAACAAGGCGGCGGCGATCGTTATAGCTGCCGGAATATCGCCCAGCCGTGCGTAAATTGTCGGCGAAATCGCAGCCGGCAGGCTGGCATCCAATACGCCTTCAATGCCCAGACCAAGGCGTGCGACGATGCGGCCCGAGGGATCAATGACCGCGGAGATGCCGGTGTTGGCAGCGCGAACCACCGGCAAGCCTTCCTCGATGGCACGCAGGCGGGCCTGCTGCAGGTGCTGGTAGGGGCCGGTCGAATTGCCAAACCAGCCGTCATTTGTGACATTGATGATCCAGCCGGGGCGGTCGTCGCCAGCGGCAATAATCCCGGGAAAAATCGCCTCATAGCAGATCAGGGGTAACGCGCTGGGCGCGTTCGGAATTTCGATCGGGCGGCGGCGCTGGCCCGGGATGAAGCCGCCGTGAACCTTGGTGAGCTGCACCAGGCCCAGCCTTTCCATGAAGCCCTGGAAAGGCAGGTACTCGCCGAACGGCACCAGATGCAGCTTGTCATAAACCGACAGCACGCTGCCGTCATGGTCGATCACATATATCGAGTTGTAGGCGCGGGTGATCCGGGTGCCGGGCGGAAGGTCGGGCGCGCGTACCGAACCTGTTATCAGCACGGTGCCCCTGGGCAGCAGTTCGGCGATCTGCGCCATGGCATCGGCTTCGCGCGTCAGGAAAAACGGGAATGCCGATTCCGGCCAGATCAGGATCTGCGCGTCGCTCACGCCGGTGGATTGCGGTCCCGAAGCGCGGTCGGACAGAGCAAGGTATTTCTGCATCACCATCGCCTTGGCGCCGTAATTGAATTTGACGTCCTGCTGCAGGTTGGGCTGCATGATGCGCAGCTTGACCCGGGTCGTCGCCGTCGGCTGCAGCGACAGCCGCACGGTGCCGTAAATTCCCATCGCCGCGAGCAGCAGAAGCGCGGTTACCGGCGTGATCCAGGGTTTTCGTCCACGCGAACTTCCGTCGATCAGGACCGCGGGGCTGGCGAAGATCGCAACCGCCAGTAACGTCATGCCCCACAGCCCGATCAGCGAGGCGGTCTGCGCCAGCGCCAGCGGCTCCGATAGCGCGTAGCCGAAGGCATTCCATGGGAATCCTGACAGCAGATGGCCGCGCAGCCATTCGCTGACCGTCAGGCCGACCGCAAGCGCAAGCACGCGCGAGGAATCGCGGGTCCAGATCAGGCGCGCCAGCGCGAAGCCGGTCGCGGTGAACAAAGCGAGATAGGCCGGCAGGCCGAGCACCGCGAACGGCATCAGCCAGGCAAATGTCGGTGCATCGACCAAAAAGGCGTTGCCGATCCAGTACAGACCCGGCACGAAATAACCGAGCCCGAACCAGAAGCCGGACAGTGCGGCGGCGGGCGTGCCCCGCCACTTTCCGGCCGCAGCGCCGTCAATCAGCCAGACCACGACCGGAAAGGTCAGGAACAGCACCGGCCACGCATTGAAGGGCGCCATCGCGAACGACGACAGCACGCCCGCCGCCAGCGCGATGGCCACACGCTTCCATCCCCAGGCCAGGATGATCGAAAGACCGGCGGCACGAAGCATGCTGGCTGATTTCACCGCGAACCGGCTCCATCGCCCGGGCTCGGCGGTGCATTGTCCTGCGGCACACTGGTATCGGGCGCGATGTCGCGGCGGCTTCGTTGCGGGCGTGGCGCGGGACGTTCCTTGCGGACGGCGATGCGCAGGCGTTTGACCCGGCGCGGATCGGCGTCGAGCACCTCGATCTCGAAATTGCCCGGACCGGCAATGACCTCGCCGCGCACCGGCAGGCGGCCAACCTGCGCCACCAGATAGCCGCCCAGCGTCTCGACCTCCTCACCGGCTTCGCCGGTGATGAATTCCTCGCCAATTATGGTACGGGCGTCCTCGAGGCTGGCGCGGGCATCCGCGATGAACGAGCCGTCGGCCTGGCGCACGATTGACGGCGGCTCGTCGCTGTCGTGCTCGTCGTCGATTTCGCCGACGATCTGTTCGACGATGTCCTCGATCGACACCAGCCCGTCGGTGCCGCCATATTCGTCGACCACCAGCGCCAGATGGATGCGCGAGGCCTGCATCTGCGCCAGCAGGTCGATCGCGCGCATCGACGGCGGCAC
>PNLC01000422.1 GCA_013822885.1 Bradyrhizobium sp. | reverse complement strand
TGCTGCAGGATCTCAAGGCATCGATGGGCATGAGCTATTTGTTCGTGTCGCACGATCTGAATGTGGTGCGTTTGTTGTGCGATCGTGTCATCGTGATGCGGTCAGGTCGAATCGTCGAGCAAGGTACATCGGAACGTGTGCTCGGCGATCCGCAGGACGCCTACACCAAGGAATTGCTGACGGCGATCCCGCATCCGCCGTTGCCGGTTCATTAGAGCGTGAGTGGGAGTGAAATGGCTGCCGAACCCCTGGACGATTACATCGACGCCGTCGCCAAGGCGCTGGCGCTGCCGGTCGAGGAAGCCTGGCGGCCCGCGGTGCGGGCGAACCTCGAAGTGTCGCTGAGGCTGGCGCGGCTGGTCGATGAATTCCCGCTGCCGGATGAAACCGAGCCCGCCAGCATCTACTCGGCCTGATACCATGACCGTGAAATCAGACGGGTTGTCGGCCCAGCAGATCGCGCAGGCGATAACCGACCGCAAGCTTTCCGCCTTTGAGGCGACCGAGGCCGCACTGGCGCGGATTGCCGCGCACGATGGCGTGCTGAATTCCTTTACCGACGTCACCGCGGATCGTGCGCGCACCACGGCCAGGGCGATCGATGCGAAGATCGCCGCCGGCGAAAGCGTCGGCCCGCTCGCCGGCGTGCCGTTCGCGGTCAAGAACCTGTTCGACGTAAAGGGTCTTTCCACCCGCGCCGGTTCGAAGATCAACCGCGACCTTGCCCCTGCATCGCGTGACGCCACGTTGATCGAGCGCATGGAGGCCGCCGGCGCCGTGCTGGTCGGCGCGCTCAACATGGGCGAATACGCCTACGACTTCACCGGCGAGAACGTGCATGACGGCCCGTCGCGCAATCCGCACGATCCGACGCGGATGAGCGGCGGCTCCTCCGGGGGCTCCGGCAGCGCGGTCGGTGGTGCTCTGGTTCCGATTGCGCTGGGATCGGACACCAACGGCTCGATCCGCGTGCCGTCGTCGTTCTGCGGCATCTTCGGCCTCAAGCCCACCTACGGCCGGCTGTCGCGGGCGCGGTCGTTTCCGTTTGTCGCAAGCTTCGATCATCTCGGCCCGTTCGCGCGCAACGTCGGCGATCTCGCGCTGGCCTATGACGCCATGCAGGGACCTGACGCCGCCGACGCGGCGTGCACGACGCGCCCGGTCGAGCCGGTCACGCCGCTGCTGGCCGAGGGCCTCTCCGGGCTGCGAATCGCGATTGCCGGCGGATACTTCCAGAAGAACGTATTGCCCGAAGCGGTCGAAGCCGTGGCGCGCGTCGCCAGGGCGCTCGATGCCACGCAAACGATCGAAATTCCGGAGGCCGCCCGCGCCCGTGCCGCGGCTTACGTGATCTCGACCACCGAAGGCGCCTCTCTCCATCTCGATCGCCTGCGCAAGCGTCCGAACGATTTCGACCCCGCGGTGCGCGACCGCCTGATCGCGGGCGCAATGGTCCCGGCGCCTCTGGTCGATCGCGCGCAGAAATTCCGCCGCTGGTATCGCGCAAAGGTGCTCGAACTGTTCAAGTCGGCGGATGTGATCATCGCGCCGGCCACGCCCTGCATCGCGCCCAAGCTCGGACAGGCAACGTTCGTGCTCGACGGCGTCGAGCTTCCCGTACGCGCCAATATCGGCATCCACACCCAGCCGATCTCGTTCATCGGCCTGCCGGTCGTCGCGGTGCCGGTGCCGCTGGAGCCGATGCCGATCGGCGTGCAGATCATCGCCGCGCCCTGGCGCGAGGATATCGCGCTGCGCGTCGCGCACGCGCTGGAACGCATGGGCGTCGCCGCCGCGCCAGCCCCGAGAGGATTGTAGCCATGGAGATCGATCTTCCGGACGTGCTGGCCGAGGTGTCAGCGCAATTCGCGCGCTATGAGAAGGCGCTGGTGTCCAATGACGTGGCCGTGCTCGATGAATTGTTCCGCAACGATTCCCGCACGCTGCGCTATGGCATCGCCGAAAATCTCTACGGCTATGAGGCGATCAAGGGCTTTCGCGCCGCGCGGTCGCCGGTCGGACTGATGCGCCGGACCGACAAGACCGTGATCACGACCTACGGCCGCGATACTGCGGTCGCCTCCACGTTGTTCTACCGCGAGGGCGCGAAGGGCAGAGTGGGGCGGCAGATGCAGACCTGGGTGCGATTTCCCGAAGGGTGGAGGATCGTCGCGGCCCACGTCAGCATCATCGACGAGCCGAAGGATTCATCGGCATGAGTCTGGATGATCTTCCCACCCGCGCACCGCCGACAGGCGCCGAGCCCGGGCCGGTGGTCCGTCGCGTCGATCGCCCGTCGCTGCCACGGGACAAGGTCACGCGGGCGGAGGAGTTGCGGCTGCAGCTTGCCGACGAGATCGTGCGCGGCGTGCTGGCGCCGGGATCGGCGCTCGACGAGAGCGATATTGCGCGGCGCTTTTCGGTGTCGCGCACGCCGGTCCGCGAGGCGCTGCGCCAATTGGTGGCGAGCGGCCTGGTTGAATCTCGCGCCCATCGCGGCGCGGTGGTGGCGCAGCCCTCGCTGGATCGCTTGACCGAAATGTTCGAGGCGATGGCGGAGCTCGAGGCGCTGTGCGCGTGGTTTGCCGCCGAACGGATGTCGCCGGCGGATCGGCAGAAGCTGGAAGCAATCCACGAGGAATTGCGGGTCCTGAGCCATGCCGGCAATCCCGAGCGCTTTCACGAGGTCAACGAGCGCTTCCACAACGCGATCTACGCGGGGTCCCAAAACAGCTACATCGCGGAGACGACGCTGGCGACGCGGGTGCGGGTACAGCCGTTCCGCCGCGCCCAGTTCCGCAACCTCGGCCGGCTGGCGAAATCGCACGCCGAACACGACCGCGTCGTGGTCGCCATCATGCGCGGCGACAAGGCGGGCGCTGCCGGTGCAATGCGCGCGCATATCGAACTGGTGCGCGGTGAATACGAACTCTACGCGGTGTCGGTGTAGAGATTTATCGACTTGCGTTCCCCGGACGCAGCGCGGCACGCAGTGCTGCGCTGCTGAGCCGGGGTCCAGCAATGGGGCCCGGCTCTGCGGCGCAGCGTTAGACGCTGCACCGCGTCCGGGACACGGCAGAGCTATACCCCCGCCTTCTCCGCCATGAACGCGCGCCAGCCGCCGAACGATGAAATATCGCGCGCGCCATTGATGGCCGCGGGCTCCACCACGAATCCCTTCACGCCACGTCCATCTGCAAGCTGCACCGTACCTATCCCAAGCGGCGGCGGGATCGCGGCGACGAACTTTCCGAATGCCGCCGCCGACAACGCCCACAGCTCAACCTTGATCGAATGTCCTGCGCCGGCATCGACGCGGAGCATGCCGGGCTTGGGCGGCGTGGTGTCGAGCGCGTAGAGTCTGTAGTCCGGCGCTGTCGCAGTGGCCTCGATCAGCCGTCCTCCCAGCACCTGCAATTCGCCGTTCAGCGCCATGCCGGAGAGATGCGCGCCGACCACCGCGATGGTGATTTCATCGGCACCAACTTCCACCGGCAACGCCGCGAGCGGCGGCTGCGTCAGGCCCTTGCTACCCATCTTCAATTTGGTGTCGGCGTGGAACGCGCGGCCGATGCTGGCGAGTTGCGCGTCGCGGCCTGCGGGCGCCAGCAGCGTGATGCCGAACGGGATGCCGTCGGGGCGCATCGCAGCCGGCAGGGCCAGTCCGCAGAGATCGAGCAGATTCACAAAATTGGTATAGGTGCCGAGCCTTGAGTTCAGTTCGATCGGATTGGCCAGCACCTGCGCCGTCGTGTAGGCAGTCGGCGCCGTCGGCAGCACGATCGCATCGAATTTGGCAAAGCTGCGCTCGGCTGTACGCCGCAGGGCCTGCAGGCGATAAAGCGAGGCGAATGTATCCGCAGCCGTCAGCCGCGCACCGGGTACGGTGATCTCGCGCGTGACCGGATGGATCGAATCCGGCGAGGACGCCAGCAGGTCGCGGATCACCAGGTAGCGCTCGGCGACCCACGGTCCCTCGTAGAGCAGCCGCGCGGTCTCATAAAACGGTTCGAGGTCGAACTCGGCCAGCGTGGCGCCGAGCGAAGTCCAGCGCTCGAGCGCCTCGCCATAGGCTTTCTCCGAGGCGCGGTCGCCGAAGAAGATCAGTTGGCCGTTGCGCGGCACGCCGAGCCGGAGTTGGCCGGGAAACGCGGCCATCTTTCCGAGCGGCCGGTCGCGCGAGAACGGATCGGTGGCGTCAGTGCCGGCCATGGCGGTCAGTGCCGTCATTGCGTCGTCCACCGTCAGCGTGAACACCGAGATGCAATCCAGCGTCCGGCATGCCGGCACCAGGCCTGCGTTCGAAATAAGTCCGAGGCTCGGCTTCAGCCCGACGATGTTGTTGAGCATCGCCGGCACCC
>PNLC01000421.1 GCA_013822885.1 Bradyrhizobium sp. | reverse complement strand
TGCCTAGGCACGGTAACGGGACGACAGAGAACGCCGAATAGACCGGATGCATTCAACGCAGAACATTCACGCGCACCCCGACACCGCTGCCCGCGGTGTGCGCCTGATCCCTGCCGTCTCGATTCCATGGATGCTGCTTGGGATGCTGCTTGCCGCAAGCTTCGTGGCTTTCCCGCTTGCGCCGGCGGCCTCACAGCAGTCCGCGCCGACGCAGCAGGCGACCGCCGCCTCTCCTGACATCATCAAGCAGCGCGAGCAGGAACTGGAGGCCGCGCGCGAGGAGCAACGCAAGGCCGCCGAACTGCAGCAGAAGCTGAAGGCCGACATCGCCGCGATCGGACAGGATCGATCCAAGCTCAACCAGCAACTGATCGACATCGCCGCCCTGGTGCGCGGCGTCGAGACCCGGATCAGCCAGACCGAGGGCCGCCTGCGCCCGCTCGACATTCGTGAGCAGGAGATCAAGACCACGCTCGATTCGCGTCGCTCTGAAATCGTCGAGGTGCTGGCGGCACTGCAGCGTGCCGGCAGGCGAACGCCGCCGGCGCTACTGGTGCGGCCCGAGGACGCGCTGCAATCGCTGCGCACGGCGATGCTGCTTGGATCGGTGGTGCCCGAATTGCGCGGACGCGCGGAGAAGCTCGCCGCCGATCTCGGCGAGCTGGTGAGTGTGCGTCAGCGCATCGCCACCCAGCGCGACGTGCTGGCACACGACCGCGACAAGTTGAAGGACGATCAGGTCAGGCTCGCCGCGCTGGTGGAAGAACGGCAGCGCAAGCAGAGCGCCGTCGAAAAGGACATGGAGGCGGAAGGCGCGCGCGCCATCAACCTCTCGAAGCAGGTCGACAGCCTGCAGGGCCTGATTGCGAAAATGGAGCAGGACCTCAAGAGCGCCGCCAAGGCGGCCACGACCGCCAGCCTGCAAGGCGCGCCGCCGGCTCCCAATGGCAAGCCCAATCTCGGGGCGCTGAAGGACTCTGCCCGGCTCACCCCCGCCATTGCGTTTGCCTCCGCCAAGGGGCTTTTCGCCTTACCGGTTAACGGCCGGAAAATACGCGATTTTGGCGGTTCCGACGGCGCAGGTGGCGCGGAAAAAGGCATTTCTTTGGCAACCCGCGCCAAGGCGCAGGTCACAACCCCGTGTGACGGCTGGGTTGTTTACGCTGGACCCTTCCGGAGCTACGGACAACTCTTGATCCTCAATGCCGGTGGCGGGTATCATGTCCTGATCGCCGGGATGGAGCGCATTTCGGTAAACATCGGCCAGTTTGTACTTACGGGTGAGCCGGTCGCGACGATGGGGACGACATCCCAGGTCGCATCCATACTCGCAACGACTGCGAGTCAGCCGGTGCTATATGTCGAGTTCCGTAAGGACGGCACTCCAATAGATTCAGGCCCATGGTGGGCCACCAACGAAGGCGAAAAGGTTCGCGGATGATGCGCAAGACTTCTGTAATTCTTCTCAGCGCCGCCACCGGTGCGGCTTTGACGCTATTCGTCACCCAGCCCCGTACTGTGCTGATGATGGGTTCGAGTGCGCGTGCGGCAACCTCGGACACCTATCGCCAGCTCAACTTGTTCGGCGACGTGTTCGAGCGCGTACGCAGCGACTATGTCGAGAAGCCCGACGACAGCAAGCTGGTCGAATCCGCCATATCGGGCATGCTCACCGGCCTCGATCCGCACTCCAGCTACATGGATGCGAAGAGCTTCCGCGACATGCAGGTGCAGACCCGCGGAGAGTTCGGCGGGCTCGGCATCGAAGTCACGATGGAAGACGGCCTGATCAAGGTAGTCTCGCCGATCGACGACACCCCGGCGTCGAAGGCAGGCATCATGGCCAACGACATCATCACCAATCTCGACGACGAAGCCGTCCAGGGTCTCACCCTCAATCAGGCGGTCGAGAAGATGCGCGGGCCGGTCAACACCAAGATCCGCCTCAAGATCATCCGCAAGGGCTCGGACAATCCGATCGACGTCACCCTGGTGCGCGATAACATCCGCGTCCGCTCGGTTCGCGCACGTGTCGAACAGGACGACATCGCCTATATCCGCGTCACCACCTTCAACGAGCAGACCACCGAGGGCCTCAAGCGCGAGATCACCAATCTCTCGAACCAGATCGGCGACAAGCTGAAGGGCTACATCATCGACCTGCGCAACAATCCCGGCGGCTTGCTCGAGGAAGCGGTCACCGTCTCCGACGCCTTCCTGGAGCGCGGCGAGATCGTCTCGACCCGCGGCCGCAATGCCGAGGAAACCCAGCGCCGCGCCGCCCATTCGGGCGACCTGACCAAGGGCAAGCCGATCATCGTTCTGGTCAACGGCGGCTCGGCCTCGGCGTCGGAAATCGTCGCCGGCGCGTTGCAGGACCACAAGCGCGCCACGCTGGTCGGTACGCGCTCGTTCGGCAAGGGTTCGGTGCAGACCATTATCCCGCTTGGCAGCGGCAATGGCGCGCTTCGCCTCACCACCGCGCGCTACTACACACCGTCGGGCAAGTCGATCCAGGCCAAGGGCATCGTGCCCGACATCGAGGTGCTGCAGGACGTGCCGGACGAGTTGAAGTCGCGCACCGACACCAAGGGTGAGGCCTCGCTGCGCGGCCACCTGAAATCGGACGGCGACGAGAAGACCGGTTCGCAGTCCTACGTGCCGCCGGACGCCAAGGACGACAAGGCGCTGAAGACGGCGGCCGACCTGTTGCACGGCATCAAGTCGACCGCGACCGCGCCGGCAACCGGCGACAAGGCGGCGATCGACAAGCCGGCCACCAAGGCGGCGAACTGATCCTGATCCTCTGGAGGTTTCGAAAAGGGCGGCCCTCGGGCCGCCCTTTTTGCTGCGGCCTCCCATCCATCCGACAGCAACGGCGCCTGCCGCTTTTGCCCGTCGTGGAGGCGCTCGATCCGGTTCGTCGTGCTATCGTCGGCGGGTTGATTCGGGGAGGTTCATGACTGAGGCGGCCGACGAACTGAGCGCACCGCTCGGACAGAAAACGCAGCGCAGCAAGCGCCGGTTTCGGCTGCCGTTCACCGCAATGCAGGCGCTGGCCGTGCTGCTCGGCCTGTTCCTTGTCGCCTTCACGACCGTCGCTCTTTTCACCGACAACCCGCTCGGCGGCGAACCGCTTGCGCAGGTCGCACTGCGCAACCCGATGGCGGGAGAAAAGCAGCCGGCCACCGGCCAGCCCGATCCGGCTACGAAGTCGACCGCCAGGCAGGCGCCGGCCGGCGACAACAAGACCGTCACCATCATCGACGGCTCCAGCGGCAAGCGTCAGGACGTCGTGATTGGCACCGAGGACGCCGACAAGGCCGGCGGAGAGGCTGCGCCTGGGATGGCGATGGCCGGCATCGATGCCCGGCTGCTGGAAAAGTCCCGCTACGGCATGATCCCGATGGTCGCCGACGGACTCAAGCCCTTCACGGTCTATGCGGCGGACGCCGACCGCACCAAGGCCGCCAAGATGCCCGTGGTCGCCATTGTCATAGGCGGCCTCGGCGTCGGCGCCGCCAAGACGACAGATGCGATCATGAAACTGCCGGCGGCGGTAACGCTGGCGTTCACACCTTACGGCGCGGACCCTGCCAAGCTGGCCGAGCGGGCCCGGGCGCAGCGTCACGAGATCCTGCTGCAGATCCCGATGGAGCCGTTCGATTATCCCGACAACGATCCCGGCCCGCAGACCCTCCTGACGTCGCAGACCGCAGAGCAGAATATCGACCGCCTGCACTGGCACCTCAGCCGGTTCCAGGGCTATGCGGGTATAGCCAACTTCATGGGAGCGCGCTTCGTCGCCACCGAGAACGTGATGCAGCCGATCATCCGCGAGGCGGCCAAGCGCGGCCTCGGCTACCTCGATGACGGCTCCATATCGCGCAGCGCCGCCCCGTCCCTGACGGCGGCCCAGGCAATGCCGTTCGCCAAGGCCGATTTCACCATCGACGCGGTTCCGACCTCGGCGGAGATCGACCGCACGCTGGTCAAGCTGGAAACGCTTGCCAAGGAACGGGGGCTCGCCGTCGGCGTTGCATCAGCCCTGCCGATTTCAATCGAGCGGATTGCGGCCTGGACCAAGACGCTTGACAGCCGCGGTATCATGCTTGTGCCATTGACAACCGCGATGCTGAAATCAAAATCAGGCTAGAGATCAACCTGATGGCGCCAATCCGGAGTTCCGGACTACGCCCGCCCGATCGATTGTGGCCCAAGGAGCCCTAACGGAATGGCGCGCTACGAAGACCTGCCCTACCGGACCTGCGTCGGCATGATGCTGATCAACGCGGCGGGGCTTGTCTTCATCGGCCGCCGTGCCGGCGGCATCGAGCATGTCGACGAGACCCATGTCTGGCAGATGCCGCAAGGC
>PNLC01000420.1 GCA_013822885.1 Bradyrhizobium sp. | reverse complement strand
CGCGATATCATGCAGGCCGCGATGCGCGACGGGACGCGCCGTCAACCATTCGGGGGCACGCACGAAGCCGTACTCCGGTCAGGACACCTCGAAGATGGCATCGACCTCGACCGCCGCATCCGAGGGCAGGGAGGCAACGCCGACGGTGGTGCGGGCGTGACGGCCCTTGTCGCCGAACGCCGTGACCATCAGGTCGGAAGCGCCGTTGAGCACCTTGGGGCCATCGAGGAAATCGTGCGCCGAATTGATGAAGCCACCGAGCCGCACCACCCGCACCACCTTGTCGAGATCGCCGAGCGCGGCCTTGACCTGCGCCAGCAGATTGACCGCGCAGCCCTGTGCCGCGGCGTAACCCTGTTCAATGGTGACGCCCGCGCCGAGCTTGCCCTTGGCGATCAGCTTGCCTTCGGTGTTGGCGCACACTTGGCCCGAGACGAATAGCAGGTTTCCGCTGCGCACGAAGCCGACATAGTTGGCCATCGGGGTACGCGGATCGTTCAGGACGATGCCTTGAGCCGCCAGCTTCTGTTCGATCGTACCCGCCATGTTCCGTCCCCGATTGATTTGACCGTGCCTGATCGGTGGGATCAGGTGCGCATTGTTTCGCGCATCGCGCCCGTTGTTGCAAGCGAGGGCAGTCCGGCGGTGCGTGGCGCGGGGGAGAGCGGAACCTGCCGGAAAACACCTGCTAACATGGCATTCCCCGTCAATTTCCGACGTTTTGGAGGAGCTGCCCTAGTTGCGACGCAATGGAGCCGTCACTAATGTAGTCGAATCTCCTCCGAGGAAAATACTGAACATGGCTAGCTCGTTCCCGATTCCGGTCCGTGCCCTGGTGTTCTCGGTGGCCGCCGCCCTTGGATCCGGTTTCGCACACGGACCGGCGCTGGCAGGCGCAAGCGGGCCGTTTCTCGCCCATCAGGCGCTCTATGAACTGAAGCTCGTGAAGGCGCGCGGAAGCAACGCGATCAGCGGGGCGCGCGGCCGCATTCTCTACAATTTCTCGGGCAGCGCCTGCGAAGGCTACACATCCGAATTCCGCCAGGTCTCGGAACTCGACAGCGGCGAAGGCAAGCTGACGCTGAGCGATTTGCGCTCGCATTCCTGGGAAGACGGCGCCGGCAAGAGCTATCGCTTCAAGATCGACACCCGGATGAACGATGCCGCTTCCGCGCCGATCGACGGCATGGCGGAACGGGTCGGCGACCACATCACGGTCAAGCTGAAGCAGCCTGTGACGAAGACCTTCAATCTCGACGGCAAGACCGTGTTCCCGACCGAACAGATCCAGCACATCATCGCCGCCGCCCGTGAGGGCAAGTCGGTGCTGGAACTGATGGTCTATGACGGCTCCGACAACGGCGAGAAGGTCTACAATACGCTTTCGGTCATCGGGCAGCCGATCCCGGGCACCCGCAGCATCGCTTCGCCCGACCCCTCGACCGACAGCGACCAGATGAAGGCCCTGACGCGCTGGCCCGTCACGGTGAGCTATTACGATCGCGATGCGAAGGCCAAGGAAGGCGAGCAGACGCCGGTCTATGCGATGTCGTTCGAACTATTCGAAAACGGCGTCTCCCGTGCGCTGGTGCTCGACTACAACGATTTCGTGATTTCGGGCGCGATGGGCAAATTCGACGTCAGGGATACCAAGCCGTGTAAGTGACCGGCGAAAGCCGGTCATCCCTGATGCGCAATTGCGCATCAGGGGGCGCGCATTAGCGCGAACCCGGGATCTTGAGATTCCCCGATGCGCAATTGCGCATCTGAGGTCTGGTCCTTCGGACCATCCCGGAATGACAGAATATCAGCTAATCCTCCTCGTTCTCGCGTTGCGGTTACGGTCTGGCCGAAAACCCCGGACCCGGATACGCTCCGCTCAATCATGAACGTCAGGGAGGCACCAACATGAGCAAGCTCGACCACCTTCGCCCCAGCGGACTCCACCACAACCCGGCTTACTCCCACGTCGTCGTCGCATCGGGTGCGCGCACGATCTATATCTCGGGACAGGTGGCCACCGACGACGAGGGGCGGGTGGTCGGCGAGGGCGATCTGGCCGCGCAGACGACACAGGTGATGCACAACCTTGGCCTGGCCCTTAAAGCTGCCGGCGCGAGCTATTCCAATATCGTGAAGATCACCACCTTCGTCGTCGGCTACAAGCCGGAGCTTCGTCCCATCATCGGCAAGGCGCGCTCGGTGTTCTTTGAAGGCATGGAGCCGCCGGCGAGTACGCTCGTCGGTGTAACGGCGCTCGCGGCCCCGGAATGGCTGATCGAGATCGAGGCGGTGGCCGTCGCCGATTGACGTTTCTCGCAATTGCGGGGAGGGAGCTTGGCTACTCTTCTTCCTCCTCGTCCTCTTCCTTCGCCGGTCCCTTATACGCAATGCCCCTGATCACGGCGGCATTGCCGAATTTCTTCCTCAGATCATCCATCGCGCGTTCGGCGTGAGCCGAGCGGCGGTCCAGCATGTCGGTATCGTCGGCCAGCGATCCCTCGCGCAGCGCGCTGACGCCGGTACCGATCAGGCGGAAAGCCGTGCCATCGATCTCCTTCGCCAGCATTTCGCGCGACACCGCAAAAATCTTCGCAGCAAGCTGCGTCGGCGCCTGGATCGATTGCGAGCGGGTGCGCTGTCTGAAGTCCGCGGTCTTCAGCTTCAGGGTGATGGTGAGGCCTGACAACTCGCTGCTCTTGAGCCGTGACGAAACTTTTTCGGACAGCCGCCACAGCACCTTTTCCAGCGTTGCAAAATCCCGGATGTCGTTATCGAACGTGGTCTCGTTTGAAATGGTCTTGGCGCCACGGTCGGCGACGACGCTGCGGTCGTCGATGCCGCGCGCCAGCCGCCACAGCCTTCGGCCTTCGCTGGCGAACTGTTTCATCAACTCGGTCTCGTCGGCGCGCTGCAGGTCCGCGATGGTGCGAAAGCCGCGCTGCTGCAGTTTTTCCTGGGTCGCCGGGCCGACGCCGTAGATGAAGCCGACCGGCTTGTCGGCCAGCATCTCGCGGGCCTCGTCCTGGTCGAGCGTGGCAAAGCCGCGCGGCTTGTCGAGATCGGAGGCGATCTTGGCCAGAAACTTGTTGCAGGACAGGCCGACGGACACCGTGATCCCGATGTCGCGCTCGACGTCGCGGGCAAAGCGCGCCAGCACCTTTGCCGGGATCATGCCGTGGACCCGCTCGGTGCCGGAAAGATCGAGAAATGCCTCGTCGATCGACAGCGGTTCGACCAGTGGCGTCAGCGTCTGCATGGCATGGCGCACCTCGCGGCCGACGCGAACGTATTTGGCCATGTCCGGCGGGATCACGACCGCCGACGGGCAGAGCGCGAGCGCCTTGAACATCGGCATCGCCGAGCGCACCCCGTAGGTCCGCGAGATGTAGCAGGCGGCCGACACCACGCCGCGCTTGCCGCCGCCGATGATGACGGGCTTGTCGGCTATGTCGGGGTTGTCGCGCTTTTCGACGGTGGCGTAGAACGCATCACAATCGATATGCGCCAGCGTCAGCGACGGCAGGGCGTGGTGGCGAACCATGCGGGGCGAGCCGCATGCGCCGCATCGCCTGGCATTGATATCGAGGTCGCCGAGGCAATCCCGGCAGAAGGCGCGCGGACCGTGAAAGGTTGGCGCCAGTGCGCTCACGGCACATCGCGCTCCCATTTGGGGTCGCCCAGCACCTCGCGGGCGGCGGCAATATTGGTTGGATGCAGTTGCGAGACGTTCGCAAACGCCTTCACCGTGGCGTCGTCCCGCAGCACGAAATCCAGCACCGAGGCCAGAAATTGCGGGTCGGCAGCGGCCGTACGGAGGGTTTCAGGGCCAATGCCGCTTTCGGCCAGGAACAGGCCCAGCCTTTCAGGGTCGCCAGCAATAAAAGATAGCGCCTGAACTGCAACGATTTCAGCCACTTCCTTTGGGTTGTGAACAGGCTTTTTCAACAGCGAGTTTGCCTTTCCGTTAACTTCTGGGCTCTACTTTGGGAACCATCATGCCCGAGTCTGCGGAATGGGTTCAAGGAAGTGGAAACCAATCCGCAAAAGTTGGCGCATCGGTTTAACGGTTTAGGACAAATCCGACGCTAGTTTAAATTCACTTTTCGACAAGCCGGCGTCGATAGAACTGCGTACTGAGTATGAAGGAGGGCGGGATGGCAAAAACCGTCCTGATCGTGGAAGACAACGAGCTCAATATGAAGCTCTTTCGCGACCTTCTGGAAGCACATGGCTATCAGACGTCGGGTACCAGCAACGGTTTCGAGGCGCTCGATCTTGTCCGCAAGCTGCGCCCTGACCTGATCCTGATGGATATCCAGCTTCCGCAAGTTTCCGGTCTCGAAGTGACGCGCTGGATCAAGGACGATCCGGAA
>PNLC01000419.1 GCA_013822885.1 Bradyrhizobium sp. | reverse complement strand
CGCACCGCCCGCGGTCGAAACATAGGAAAAATCGTCGGCCACGCCGGCTTGGTTCAGCGCCGCGACGGTGTCGCCGCCGCCGGCCACCGAAATCAGTTTCTTCGCCTTGGTACGCTCTGCGGCGTGCTTGGCCGCGACCATGGTGCCGCGGTCGAACGGCGTCATCTCGAACGCGCCGAGCGGGCCGTTCCAGACCAGCGTCCTGGCGTCGTCGATCGCGGCATGAATCCGCGCGGTCGATTGCGGGCCGACGTCGAGGATCATGCCGTCGGCCGGAATCGCGTCGAGCCCATAGGCGTGCGAGGGTGAGTTGGCCGCGAAGTGATAGGCGACCACGGCATCGACCGGCAGGATGATGGCGCAGTTCGCGGCCTCGGCCTTTTCCATGATGCGCAGCGCGGTGGCGGCGAGATCCTTTTCCGCCAGCGACTTGCCGACATTCACGCCCTGCGCGTGCAGGAAGGTGTTGGCCATGCCGCCGCCGATCACCAGTGCGTCGACCTTGCTGACGAGATTTTCGAGCAGGTCGATCTTGGTGGACACTTTGGCGCCACCGATGATCGCGATGACAGGCTTGGTCGGCGCTTCCAGCGCCTTCTCAAGCGCTGTGAGTTCGGCCTGCATGGTGCGGCCGGCATAGGCGGGCAATTTATGGCCGAGGCCTTCGGTCGTGGCATGCGCGCGGTGCGCGGCCGAGAACGCGTCGTTGACCCAGATGTCGCCGAGCTTTGCCAGTTCCGCCACGAAGGCCGGATCGTTCTTTTCCTCTTCCTTGTGGAAGCGGGTGTTCTCCAGGCAGAGGATGTCGCCGTCCTTCATGGCCGCGACGGACGTTGCCGCAGCTTCGCCGATGCAGTCCTCGGCGAAGGCGACCGGCTCCTTGATGACCTTCGACAGAGCTTCGGCGACGGGCTTGAGCGAATCCTTGGCGTCGCGTCCCTTTGGCCGGCCGAAATGCGCGAGCAGGATCACCTTGCCGCCCTTCCCGGAAATCTCGGTGATGGTCGGCGCCACGCGCTCGAGCCGTGTCGCGTCGGTAACGCGGCCGTTTTCCATGGGCACGTTGAGGTCGACGCGCAGCAGCACGCGCTTGCCCTTTACGTCGACGTCATCGAGGGTGCGGAAGGTCTTGGACATGGTCACTCTCTTGTCCCGGGCGCACTGCGGCGCGAAGTGCCGCTGTGCTGAACCGGGACCTACGCTGGAATGGGTCCCGGCTCTGCGCCGCGTCACTTCGTGCCGCGCCGCGTCCGGGACACGAGACTTGCGTTACAGCAGCTTGCCCATCGCGACGGCGGTGTCGGCCATGCGGTTGGAGAAACCCCATTCGTTGTCGTACCAGGACATCACCCGCACCAGCGTGCCGTTCTGCACCTTGGTCTGGTCCTCGTGGAACGTGGACGAGTGCGGATCGTGGTTGAAGTCGATCGAGACGTTCGGCGCTGACGTGTAGCCGAGGATGCCCTTCAACTGTTGTTCGGACGCGCGCTTCATCGCCGCGTTGATTTCCTTGATGTCGGTGGCGCGCTTGGCGACGATCTTGAGATCGACCACCGAGACGTTCGGGGTCGGCACGCGGATCGCGACGCCGTCGAGCTTGCCCTTCAGTTCGGGCAGCACGAGGCCGATCGCCTTTGCGGCACCGGTCGAGGTCGGGATCATCGACATCGCCGCCGCGCGGCCGCGATAGAGATCCTTGTGCATGGTGTCGAGGGTGGGCTGGTCGCCGGTATAGGCGTGGATGGTGGTCATGAAGCCGGTCTCGATGCCGACCGTGTCGTTCAGAACCTTGGCGACCGGCGCCAGGCAGTTGGTGGTGCAGGAGCCGTTGGAGACGACCAGGTGATCCTTGGTCAGCGTGTCATGGTTGACGCCATAGACGATGGTGGCGTCGGCATTGTCGGCGGGCGCGGAGACCAGCACGCGCCTGGCGCCGGCGGTCAGGTGCGCGGAGGCCTTGTCCTTGGCGGTAAAGATGCCGGTGCACTCCAGCGCGATGTCGACGCCAAGCGCCTTCCACGGCAGCTTGGAGGGATCGCGCTCGGCGGACACCTTGATCTTGCCGTTGCCGAGGCTGAGCGAGTCGCCATCGACGGTCACGGTGCCGGGAAAGCGGCCGTGCACGGAGTCGAAACGCAGCAGGTGGGCGTTGGTCTCGACCGGGCCGAGATCGTTGATGCCGACCACCTCGATATCCGTGCGGCCGGACTCTGCAATCGCCCGCAGAACGTTGCGGCCGATGCGGCCAAATCCGTTGATCGCGACCCGGACTGCCATGCTTGTTTCTCCTCTGATAGCTGGCGCCGTCCCGTGGAATCGTTCCACGAGGGGCTTACGGCGGAACGCCCGGTTCGGCCGGGCGGGAACGGTCAAGATGGGGTTTTAGGTAGTCCTTTTTCCCAGCAATCTCAACCGTCACGCCAAGCGCTTCAGGGCAGCGTTAACGGCGGCCTCGGCGGTAATTCCGAAGTGTTTGTAAGCGTCCTTGGCGGGGGCGCTGGCGCCGAAACCGTGCATGCCCACGAATTCACCATCCGGGCCGATCACGGCGTCCCAGCCCCAGCGCACCGCGGCCTCGATGGCGATCTTGACCGGGGCATTGCCGATAATGGCCTTCCGCCGCTCCGCCGGCTGTGCCAGCAGCAGTTCGAGCGAGGGCACCGAAACCACCCGCGACGCAACGCCGCGCTCGGCCAGTTGCTTCTGGGCGGCCACGGCGATCTCGACCTCCGAGCCCGAGGCGAACAGCGACACCCTGGCTTCGCCTTGTGCTGCGACAAGTTCGTAAGCGCCGTTCGCGCAGGGGTTGTCGTTCGGCGCCGATGTGCGCAGTTGCGGCACGTTCTGGCGGGTCAGCGCCAGCACGGTCGGACCGTCCACGCGGTTGAGCGCCAGTTCCCAGCATTCCGTGACCTCGACGGCGTCGCAGGGCCTGAACACGCGCATGTTGGGGATCGCGCGAAGGGCTGAGAGATGTTCGACCGGCTGATGCGTCGGTCCGTCTTCGCCGAGCCCGATCGAATCGTGGGTCATCACGTAGACGACGCCAGTGCCCATCAGCGCGGCGAGCCGCATGGCAGGCCGCGCGTAGTCAGTGAAGACCAGGAAGGTCGCGCCGTTCGGGGCGAAGCCGCCATGCAGGAAGATGCCGTTCATGGCGGCCGCCATGCCGTGCTCGCGGATGCCGTAATGTATAAAGCGGCCCTTCGGCGCCTTGGCCGAAAACGCCGTCGCGGACTTCGCCTTGTTGTTGTTGGAGCCGGTGAGGTCGGCGGAGCCTGCGAGAAACTCCATCGGCATCGCCGCTGCAATGGCCTCGATGGCGGATTCGGACGATTTCCGCGTGGCGATATTCTGCGGTGTTTCCAAAAGCGCCTTCTTGTGGGCGCGGAGCGCCTTCGCAAGCGCAGCCGGCCGCTCGTGCCGCAGCCGCCGCTCGAACTCCGCGCGCTTGCGCGGACCAAGCTCGGCGAAAACGCCTTCCCATTCCTGGCGCGCGGCGGCGCCGCGGCTGCCGGCGTCGCGCCATGCCTTCAGCACCTCGTCGGGTACCGAGAAGGCTTCCTGCGAAATGCCGAGCTTCTCCTTGGCGCCCTTGAGTTCGTCGGCGCCGAGCGCCTCGCCATGGGCCTTCGCCGTGCCGGCGCGGGTCGGTGCGCCATAGCCGATGGTGGTCTTGCAGGCGATCAGCGACGGCTTGCTGGATTTCTGGGCGCGGGTGATCGCCGCGGCAATCGCCGCCGGATCGTGGCCGTCGATCAGTTCGGCGGCCCAGCCTGCCGACTTGAAGCGTTTCACCTGGTCGACCGAGTCTGCGATCGAGGTCGGACCGTCGATCGAGATGCCGTTGTCGTCGTACAGCACGATCATCTGGTTGAGCTTCCAGTGACCGGCCATCGCGATCGCTTCCTGCGACACGCCTTCCATCAGGTCGCCGTCGGAGGCGAGCACATAGGTGTGATGGCCGACCACCTTCTTGCCGAACTCGGCTGCCAGCATCTTTTCCGCAAGTGCCATGCCGACCGCGGTGGCGATGCCCTGGCCGAGCGGACCGGTGGTGGTCTCGACGCCGCTGGTCTCGAAGTTTTCCGGATGCCCCGGCGTCCTGGAGCCGAGCTGGCGGAAATTCTTGATCTCTTCGAGCGTCATGTCCTTGTTGCCGGTCAAGTATAGCAGGGCATAGAGCAGCATCGAGCCGTGTCCGGCCGACAGCACGAAGCGGTCGCGATCGGGCCAGCGCGGTTCCGCTGCGTCGAATTTCAGGAATTGCGTGAACAGCACGGTGGCGATGTCGGCGGCGCCCATCGGCAACCCAGGATGGCCGGATTTCGCCTTTTCGACGGCGTCCATGGCGAGCCCACGGATCGCATTGGCCATACGGG
>PNLC01000418.1 GCA_013822885.1 Bradyrhizobium sp. | reverse complement strand
AAATCCGCCGATGCGCCCTGGCGGCGCGCGCGCAAGAATCTCGGCCTGATGATGCGTGAAGGCCTGTTGAAGGAAAACATCGACGGCGAGGCGCTGGATTGGGCGCACAAGCGGCTGCTCGGCCGGTCCGAGCAGCGCAAGATCCTGATGATGATTTCGGACGGCGCGCCGGTCGACGATTCCACGCTGTCGGTCAATCCCGGCAACTACCTCGAGCGGCATCTGCGCCACATCATCGAGGAGATCGAGACCCGCTCGCCGGTCGAACTGATCGCGATTGGCATCGGCCACGACGTCACGCGCTACTACCGCCGTGCGGTCACCATCGTCGATGCCGAGGAACTCGGCGGCGCCATCACGGAGAAACTCGCCGAACTGTTCAGCGAGACCAACGGCGCCGCGCCAGCCACGAGCCGCCGGCCGCGCCGCCTGCATTCGTAGAGCATGCGCTCGTTCATTGGCCGCCGCCGCCTTCTCCAATATGCAGCGGCGGGGCTCTCATTAGCGGCGGCGTCCAGCGTCGTGCGGGCGCAGACGGCCGTCCAGCCGCGCCCGAAGCAGGCGCCACCGGACGAGTACGCGGTCAGCTCTGCGGTTTCGATCGACGTCAATGCGCGGCCGATAGCGTCGTTCGACACCCGCGACCGCTCGCGCCTGCGGTTCGGTGCGCTGGAATTTCGCAGCGGGCTCATCCTGACCTCGCGGTTTCGCGGCTTCGGCGGATTGTCCGGCCTGCGGCTGGACGCGAAGGGCGAGCGCTTCATCGCCATCAGCGACAAGGGCGGCTGGTTCACCGGCCGTATTGTCTACAAGGGGCGCGAGATGACCGGGCTCGACGATGTCGAGGCCGCGCCGATGCTCGGGCCCGATGGCAAGCCGATCACGGCACGCGGCTGGTTCGACACCGAGGCGCTCGCGCTCGACGGTTCGCTGGTCTATGTCGCCATCGAACGCGTCAACCAGATCCTCCGCTTTGATTTCGCCAAGGGGTTTACGCGTGCGCCTGGCGAACTGGTCCAGTTGCCGCCGGGCGCGCGCAAACTGCCCTTCAACAAGGGGATCGAGGCGCTTGTCATCGTGCCGAAAGGCCAGCCCATGGCGGGAACGCTGATCGCGATCTCCGAACGTGGCCTCGATGCGCGGGGCAATATTGCGGCGTTCGTGATCGGCGGCAAGACGCCGGGACTGTTCAGCGTTCGCCGCAGCGAAGACTTCGATGTCAGCGACGCAGTGCTGCTACCGTCGGGCGATCTCTTGCTGCTGGAGCGGAAATTTTCCTGGCTCGGCGGCATCGGCATCCGGATCCGTCGCATTCCGCTGGCTTCCATAGCGCCCGGGGCCGTGGTCGACGGGCCCTCGATTTTCAGCGCCGATCTCGGCAACGAGGTCGACAACATGGAATGTATCGATGCCCACGTCACGCCGGAGGGCGAAACGGTGCTGACGCTGGTCTCGGACGACAATTTCTCGCTGATCCAGCGCAATCTTCTGCTGCAGTTCACGCTGGTGGAGTGAACTGGCAGGCCAATAACGGAACGGTTCTTGCAAAGCTGCAGGCGATGAAACCGGAGCTTTCGATGAACAAATCCCTTCGCGTTATTTGCGTATTGGCCAGCGTTTGCACCGCCACGGTTGCACAGGCACAGGGCTGGCCGAACCGGCTGATCAAGGCGACCATTCCGTTCGGCGCCGGCAGCGCGGCCGACGTGGTGCCTCGGCTGGTGTTCGAACGTATCTCGGCCGAGCTTGGCCAGCCGATCGTGATCGAAAACCGCGCCGGTGGCGGCGGTATCGTCGGTTCGGCGCTGGTCGCGAAGGCAGATCCCGACGGCTACAGCATCCTCGCCCAGTCGTCGGCGCTGGCGATTTCGCCGGCCATTTTCCCGAGCGCGACCTTCGACCCCACCCGCGACCTCGCCTCGGTGCTGATGCTCGGATCCAGCGCCAATGTGATGATCGTGCCGAACGCGCGGCCCTGGAAGACCATCCAGGACTTCATCGCGGACGCCAAGGCCAAGCCCGGCTCGATCTCGTTCGGCTCGGTCGGCATCGGCAGCGCCGTGCATATGACCACCGAAAAATTCCGTTTTGCCGCCGGCATCGAGGCGACCCATATTCCCTACCGCTCCGGTCCGGAAGTCATCACCGACATCATCAGCGGACGGATCGACCTCTATTTCTGCCCGCTTGCGACCGCGCTGCCCCTGATCCGCGATGGCCAGGTACGCGCGCTCGTGGTCTCGACCGCGAAACGCGCCCCCGATCTGCCCGACGTGCCGACGCCGCTCGATATCGGCTTGAAGGATGCCGACAGCGCGATCTGGTTCGGCGTGTTCGTGCCGGCGAAGACGCCGCGCGACATCGTCGAGAAATTATATGCGGCCGGCGCGAAGGTGCTGGCCGATCCGGCGATGCAGGCGAGCCTGAAAAAGCTCGGCATCGAGCCGATGCCGATGAAGCCGGCCGAGATAGACGACCTCGTCAAGCGCGAGACCGCGGCCAATCTGGAACTGGTCAAGGCCGCCGGCATCAAGCCATGAGACGTCTGGCCGCAGCGCTCCAAACCGGAGGGGAGGGTTGCGGCCGGCACGGGTTGAGGAGAGGGAGGCCGCTCGCTACACATTGAGGGTCGCCTTCCCTCCGGTCCGGACCCCATCCCATGAGCGCTCTGTTTACCCCGATCAAGCTGCGCGGCCTGACGCTTCCCAACCGCATCATGGTGGCGCCGATGTGCCAGTACTCGTCCGTCGACGGCGAGGCCAATGACTGGCACTTCACCCACATCAATTCGCTGGCGCTGTCCGGCGCCGGGATATTCTGCATCGAGGCGACGGCGGTGGAGGCGAGCGGGCGGATCACGCCGGGCTGTCTCGGCCTCTACAACGACGCTACGGAAGCCGCGCTGAAGCCGATCCTGGCCTCGGTGCGCAAGCGCTCGAAGGCCGCCGTGATGATCCAGCTCGCCCATGCCGGCCGCAAGGCGTCGAGCCACACGCCCTGGGACGGCGGCCAGTTGATCCCGGTGGCCGAAGGCGGTTGGCGGGTGGAAGGCCCCTCGGCCATTCCGCATAAGGAGGGCGAGACGCCGTCTTTGGCGTTCGACGCGGCGGGGCTCAAGCGCGTGCGCGAGGCGTTCGCCGCCGCAGCAAAGCGCACCGAGCGGCTCGGCATCGACGCCATCGAGGTACATTCCGCCCACGGCTATCTCTTGCACCAGTTCCTGTCGCCGATCTCCAACCAGCGCACCGATGAATATGGCGGCTCGCTGGCGAACCGCATGCGCTTTCCGCTCGAAGTGTTCGACGCGGTGCGCGCGGCGTTCCCGGCGGATAAGCCCGTGGGCATCCGCGTGTCCTCCACCGATTGGGTCGAGAACGGCTGGGATCTGCCGCAGACGATCGAGTTCGCGCAGGAGCTGAAAAAGCACGGCGTCGACTGGATCGATGCATCCTCGGGCGGCGTCTCGCCGCTGCAAAAGATTCCGCTTGGCCCCGGCTACCAGGTGCCGTTCGCGCAGGCGATCAAGGAGGCGACCGGTCTCACGACAATTGCCGTCGGCCTGATCACGGACCCGAAGCAGGCCGAGGAGATCGTCTCTTCCGGCAAGGCCGACATGGTCGCGCTGGCGCGCGGCATGCTCTACGACCCGCGCTGGGGCTGGCACGCCGCCGCCGAACTCGGTGGCCAGGTCGAGGCCCCGCCGCAATACTGGCGCTCGCAACCCTCGACGCAGAAGGCGCTGTTCGGCGCGACGACGTTCGGGACGAGGTAGCGGCATACGCCGCGTCTCATTCTTCGCGGGCGTCACTCCGCCGCGCGAACTCCTGCCCGTCCGATTTGTCATATCTCGGCCACACGCCGGGGGTGCTATGGTTTTGCTGGCGCGCGACAGACGCGCTTTCAACAAAACACATAGCGAGGACGCCCCATGGAAATCGGATATTTCACGATGCCGTCCCATCCGCCGGAATGCGGATTGAAGGAGGGCCACGACTGGGACTTGCAGACGCTGCGCTGGCTCGATGAACTCGGCTACCAGGAAGCCTGGATAGGCGAGCACCACACCGCCCCCTGGGAGCCGCATCCCTCGCCCGACCTGATCCTTGCGCAGGCATTCCTGCAGACCAAAAACATCCGCCTCGGCCCCGGCGGCTTTCTCCTGCCCTATCACCACCCCGCGGAACTCGCCAACCGCGTCGCGATGCTCGACCACCTCTCCGGCGGGCGATTGAATTTCGGCGTCGCGGCTAGCGGCCTGCCGAGCGACTGGGCGATGTTCAACGTCGATGGGATGTCCGGCCAGAACCGCGACATGACGCGCGAGGCGCTGGAGATCATCCTGAAAATGTGGACCGAGGACGCGCCGTGGTCCTACAAGGGCAAGTACTGGACGGTGAACAAGCC
>PNLC01000417.1 GCA_013822885.1 Bradyrhizobium sp. | reverse complement strand
GGGATTGACATAGATCGCGGTGCGCAGCGTGTTCAGCATCAAGCCCCACTCCGGCTCCGGCGGCTTGGTGCCGAGGCCGAGGAACGAAAGGCCGGCGGCGAGGATCATCGACACCGAGATCAACCCGGTCGCGTAGACAAAGATCGGTCCCAGCACGTTGCCTAGCATATGCACGCGCATGATGGTGAACGGACCGGCACCGGAGGCGCGCGCGGCCTCGACGAAATCCATGTTGCGCACGCCGGTGGTGACGCTTTCCGCGACACGGGTGATCTGCGGCACGAACACGATCGTCAGCGACACGATGGAATTGACGATGCCCGCCCCCAGCGCACCCGAGATCGCGATCGCCAGCAGGACCGACGGGAAAGCGTAGAACACGTCGATCGTGCGCATGATCGCGGTGTTGAGCTTGCCGCCGACATAGCCGGCCACGAGCCCCAGCGACGTGCCGATGATGAAGGCGAGGATGACCGGAAGGATGCCGATGATCAGCGACAGCCGGCCGCCATAGATCAGCCGGGCCAGCATGTCGCGGCCGAGTTCGTCGGTGCCGAGCGGATAGTTCGGCGTGCCGATATGCCGAAGCCTGCGGATCATCGAGCCCTGATAGGGATCGGCGAGGCCAAGCCACGGCGCGAACAGCGCGGAAAGGAAGATCAGCAACAGGATGATCGCGCAGGCCATGGCGACCTTGTCGCGCGAAATGCGGCGGCCGACGGTCGCCCAATAGCCCCTCGCCTTGGTAACGGGCGCGGCCTGCAGCGCAGTATCCGACATCACAGCCATGGTCAGCCCCGCTTGATGCGCGGATCGATCGCCGCTTGCACGATATCGACCAGCAGATTGAGCGTGACGAAGAACAGCGCCAGCACCAGGATCGTGCCCTGCAGCAGCGGCAGGTCGCGCTGGAAGATCGCCGAGTTAAGCAGCAGTCCGGAGCCGGGCCATGAGAACACGGTCTCGATCAGGATCGAGCCGCCGAGCATGTAGCCGAGCTGCAGCCCCATGACCGCGAGCGCGGTCGGTGCGGCGTTCTTGATGACGTGCTTGAACACGTCGAGTTCACGCAGGCCCTTGGCGCGCAACGCCTCGACGAAATCCTGCGAGAGAATGTCACCGGTCAGCGCCCGCACGGTGCGGGTGACGATCCCCATCGGAATCACCGAGGTCGTGATTGCCGGCAGCACCAGATACTTCATATGCTCCCAGTCCCAGCCCCAGGCGCCGGAGCCACCGGGACCGGCGCCGACGGCCGGCAGCCAGTTGAGCTGGACCGAGAAGATGATGACCATCACCATGCCGAGCCAGTAGTGCGGCACCGAGACGCCGGCGATCGCGATCGAGGTCGCGACCTTGTCGACCCATGTATCGCGGAAGTAGCCGGCGATCAGGCCGAACAACAGCCCAAGCGTGAAGCCGATCAACGCCGCGGCAATCGCAAGCGTCACGGTATTGCTGACCGCGCGCAGAACTTCCGTCAGCACCGGGCGGCCGGTGGCGATCGAATTGCCGAGATCGCCGTGCAGCGCCCGCCACATCCAGAGACCGAACTGAACCGGCAGCGGCCGGTCGAAGCCGTAAGCCGTGCGCATCTGCGCGGCGAGCTCCTGCGATGCATCCGCCGGCAGCACGGCAACCAGGGGATCGCCGGGCGTGATGTGCACCAGCAGGAAGCACACCAGCGCCACGCTGAGCACGATCGGAATGACATAGACGATACGTCGGGCGATGTAGACGAGCACGGGCTACTTTTTCTTCTTCCCTTCTCCCCTTGTGGGAAAAGGTGGCGCACATTCATGCGCGCCGGATGAGGGGTTCTGTCCGCAGAGATGGAAGTCCGTGATGAGAGATATCTATCCGCGGAGAGATACCCCTCACCCGTCTCGAAAGAGCTTCGCTCATTCGATCCACCCTCTCCCACAAGGGGAGAGGGGAAGCGAGTTCGATGCCGACGCCTTACGGCGCCAGCGTCACCGGCGAGAAGTCGACGAACCAGCTCTTCGGCTGCACGAAGCCCTTGACCTTCGGGCTCATGGCGCGCGGCGAGACGTCGTGGGCGACGTAGAGAAACGCCGCATCGTCCACCGAGGCGGCGTGCAGTTCGGCCAGCGCCGCATCACGCGCCGCGGGGTCGAAGGTCTGGCGCGCCTTGGTCACCAGCTCGTCGAACTTGGGGTTGTTGATGAAACCCCAATTGTTCGAGACCGGAGGCGCCATCGACGACTGCAGGAAGCGCACCAGCGCGAAGAACGGGTCCATCGCCGCGTAGGTGACGTTGGTCGCGTTGGCGCCGTTGGCGGTCGGGTCCTTGGCGCCGCGGCGCCAGTTGGTGAACAATGTGTTCCACTCGATGACGTCGAGCTGAACGTCGAAGTAGCATTCAGCCAGCGCCTGCTGCAGATATTCGTTCATCGGCAAGGGCTGCATCTGGCCCGATCCCGACGCCGACGTCTGCGTCTTCACCGTCAGCTTCTTGCTCGGGCCGTAGCCCGCTTCCTGCATCAGCTTCTGCGCGGCCTTCAGATCATACTTGATCTCGAACGTCGGCTTGCCGCGCCAGGGATGACCCGGCTCGAACGTGCCGGTTGCCGGCACCATCAGGCCGGCGAGCAGGCCGTCCTTGAGACCCTCGCGATCGATGCAGAGATTGGCGGCCTTGCGGACGCGAATGTCGTTCCACGGCGAGCCTTCGATGCGCGAGAACTGCCACGGCCAGACGTGCGGAGATTCATTGGCCTGCAGTTGGAAGCCGCGCTGCTTGATCTCCTTGACCGCGTCGGGCGCCGGCGCCTCGACCCAGTCGACCTGACCAGAGAGCAAAGCCGCGGTGCGCGCGTTGGCCTCCGGCATCGGCAGCAGCACCATCCTGTCGACCTTGGGCACGCGGGCCTTGTCCCAATAGCCGTCGTTCTTGACCAGTTCGAGCCGTTCGCGCGGCGTGAACTTCGACATCTTCCACGGGCCGGTGCCCGAGGCCTCCTTCGCAAACGCCGCCCATGCGGCCTGCGACTTCGCCTTGGCGTCGGCGCCTTCAGCCTTCTCGAAAAACGACTGCCACTTGGTTGGACTGGCCATGAACAAATTGGTCAGGTTGATCGGGAGGAAACTGTCGGGCTCCTTGGTGGTCAACTCCACCGTCAGGTCGTCGATCTTTTTCGCGGAAGCCAGCGTCGGCATGCGCGAGGCGGTGACGCCCACCTGGCTGGCGTCGAACTGCGGCGCATCCTGCTTCAGCACCTTTTCGACGTTCCAGACCACGGCGTCAGCATTGAAGGGCGAGCCGTCGTGGAAGGTGACGCCGGGACGAAGCTTGAAGGTCCATTTCTTCTTGTCGGCGTCATCGACCTTCCATTCGGTCGCGAGCCCCGGAATCATCACGCTCGGCTTGGTGGCCGACGAGAGGTCCCATGCCGTCAGCCCGTCATACATGGTGAGGCCGGTGAAGCGGTTACCCTCAAAACCCTGATCGGGTTGGCCGAGGGTGCGCGGAATATCGGCCGCCGTCATGCCGATCCGCAGCACCGTTTCGGCGCTAGCGAGTTGCGGCAGCCCGACCACCAGCGCTGTCGCCAGCAGCCACGCGGTCGCTGTCTTCTTCGGTTTCTTGTTACGCATATGCAGCAATCCCTCTCCAACTTGGGTGACTAATTCTTATGCAATCGTATGCAACGGCTGTGCCAGAGAAAGCGCGTCCGTGGATGCTGGGCGATTAGCCGCACAACTCCCTGTGAACGCGCATGCAAACACAGGTCAGATGCTCAATCTGGCACCAAGCTTGCATTTTCCAGCTCCATACCCCGCCCGATGGAGCTTAATTCATGCGCACCCGAAATTCGATGCTTCTTGCTGCCGCGGCGCTCGCCCTTGGCTTGTCTGCCGTTTCGGCGCAGGCCGAGACCGTGGTGCGCTACGGTATTTCGATGGCGGATATCCCGCTGACCACCGGCCAGCCCGACCGCGGCGCCGGCGCCTACCAGTTCTCGGCCTACACGATCTACGATCCGCTGGTCGCCTGGGAGATGGACGTCGCCGACCGGCCGGGCAAACTGGTGCCGGGCCTGGCCACCGAGTGGAAAGTCGACGACGCCGACAAGAAGAAGTGGCGCTTCACCCTGCGCCAGGGCGTCAAGTTCCACGACGGCAGCGACTTCACGGCTGACGCGGTGATCTGGAATCTGGACAAGGTGCTCAATGAAAAGGCACCGCAGTTCGACAAGCGGCAGAGCGCGCAGGTGAAAACCCGCCTGCCGTCGGTGGCGAGCTACGCCAAGATCGACGACAAGACCATCGAGATCACGACCAAGGCCGTCGATTCCTTCTTCCCCTACCAGATGCTGTGGTTCCTGGTCTCCAGCCCCACGCAATACGAAAAGCTCGGCAAGGACTGGGACAAGTTCGCCA
>PNLC01000416.1 GCA_013822885.1 Bradyrhizobium sp. | reverse complement strand
CAAGGTTCAACATCTCGTCCGCGTCGTCGACGAGAAATAAGACCGGAGCGTGATCCCGAAAACTACCGGTTTTCGGTCAAGATCATGCGCCAAGGATAAGGAAGCTAACGATGAAGCTCAGCGATATCGCCGACAACGCCGGCTCGCGCAAAAAGCGCATGCGCGTCGGCCGTGGCATCGGCTCAGGCAAGGGCAAGACCGCGGGCCGCGGCGGCAAGGGCCAGACCGCGCGTTCGGGCGTGCGCATCAAGGGCTTCGAGGGCGGCCAGATGCCGCTGCATCGCCGCCTGCCGAAGCGCGGTTTCAACAACATCTTCCGGCTCGACTTCGCCGAGATCAACCTGGACCGGCTGCAGCAGGCGATCGATGCCAAGCTGGTCGACGTCAAGGAAACCGTGACGATCGAGTCGCTGGTGAAGTCGGGCGTGATCCGTCGCGCCAAGGATGGCCTGCGGCTGCTCGGCCGCGGCGAACTCACGGCCGAGATCGCGATCGAGGTGCACGGCGCCTCGAAATCCGCGGTCGCGGCGGTCGAGAAGGCCGGCGGCACGGTGAAGATCCTGGCCCCGGCCAAGAAGGAAGAAGAAGGCGAGGCGGCGTAACATCTGCGTCATCGCCCGTTTTGTCGCGGGCAATCCGCACGGTGGGACGATGGACTTATCGAAGCCGAGCACCAAATAATGTCCGGCGTCTGCCGACCGCCCCGCTGGGGCGTCGGCCTGAGGGGCGGCGGGAGAAAGCCTGAACATGGTCTCAGCAGCAGAACAACTTGCGGCAAACCTCAACTTCGGCGCTCTGGCGAAAGCCGACGAACTGAAGAAGCGCATCTGGTTCACGCTGGGTGCGCTGCTTGTTTATCGGCTGGGTACGTATATCCCGCTGCCAGGCATCGATCCCGCGATCTGGGAGCAGGTGTTCAAGTCGCAGGCCGGCGGTATCCTCGGCATGTTCAACATGTTCGCCGGCGGCGGCATCAACCGCATGGCGATCTTCGCATTGAACATCATGCCGTACATCTCGGCATCGATCATCATCCAGCTCCTGACCACGGTTTCGCCCAAGCTCGAAGCGCTGAAGAAGGAAGGCGAGGCGGGCCGCAAGACGCTGAACCAGTACACCCGCTATCTCACGGTGATTCTCGCTACGTTCCAGGCCTATGGCATCGCGGTCGGCCTCCAGGGCGCCGGCAACGTCGTCAGCGAGCCCGGGATGTTCTTCCTGATTTCCACCACGGTCACGCTGACCGGCGGCACCATGTTCCTGATGTGGCTCGGCGAGCAGATCACATCGCGCGGCATCGGCAACGGCATTTCGCTGATCATTCTGGCAGGCATCGTCGCCGAGTTGCCTTCGGCGCTCGCCAACATGCTGGAACTGGGGCGCCAAGGCGCGCTGTCGACCGCCCTGATCCTGCTCGTAATCGTGATGGCGGTCGCCGTGATCGCCTTCATCGTATTCATGGAACGCGCCCAGCGGCGGCTTCTGATCCAGTACCCGAAGCGCCAGGTCGGCAACAAGATGTTCGAGGGCCAGTCCTCGCATCTGCCGCTCAAGCTCAACACCTCCGGCGTGATCCCGCCGATCTTCGCCTCGTCGCTGCTGCTGCTGCCGGCTACCGTTGCAAACTTCAACGCCGGAACGGGGCCCGAATGGTTCCAGTGGCTCAACACACAGCTCAGCCACGGCCGTCCGCTGTTCCTGGTGCTCTATCTCGGATTGATCGTGTTCTTCGCGTTCTTCTATACCGCGATCGTGTTCAACCCGACCGAGACGGCCGACAACCTGAAGAAGCACGGCGGCTTCATCCCCGGCATCCGTCCCGGCGAACGCACCGCCGAATATATCGACTACGTGCTGTCGCGTGTCACGGTGCTGGGTGCGATCTATCTGGCGATCGTGTGTCTCATTCCTGAAATCCTGATCTCCTACGCCTCGGTGCCATTCTACTTCGGCGGCACCTCGCTTCTGATCGTGGTCAGCGTCACGATGGACACGGTGGCGCAGGTGCAAGGCTATCTGCTGGCCCATCAGTATGAGGGGCTGATCAGGAAATCCAAGCTAAGGGGTCGCCGCCGCTGACCGGCGGGGAGGCAGCGGCCTGAAATCAATAACAGGGTGTGCGGATAATCGCTCACCAAGCCGGGGGGCGAATAGTCATGAGATTGATCCTTTTGGGTCCGCCAGGCGCGGGCAAGGGGACCCAGGCGCAGCGGCTGGTCCAGAAGTACGGCATCATCCAGCTCTCGACCGGCGAGATGCTGCGCGCGGCCGTGGCGGCCGAGACGCCGGTCGGCCTGCAGGCCAAGGACCTCATGGCCAACGGTTCGCTGGTGCCGGATAAGATCGTGATAGGGATTATCTCCGACCGTCTCGACCAGCCCGACATGAAGAACGGGTTCATTCTCGACGGCTTTCCGCGCACGGTGCCGCAGGCGGCGGCGCTCGACGAGCTTTTGAAGAAGAAGCACATCAAGCTCGACGCCGTGGTCGAACTGCGCGTCAACGAGAGCGCGCTGCTGGACCGCGTCGAGGCGCGCGTCGCCGAGATGCGGGCCCGCGGCGAGGAAGTCCGAATCGACGATACCCCGGAAGTGCTGGCGAAACGGCTGGCGAACTACCGCACGTTGACAGAGCCGCTGATTCACTACTATTCCGAGCGACGGAAGCTCTTGACGGTCGACGGCATGATGACCATCGAGCACGTCACCCGCGAGATCAACCGCATCCTGTCCGCGATCGGGGCGGTGGAACCCAAGGGTGGTGCCAAGGCGGCTGCGCCGGCCAGGAAGGCCATGAAGGCCGCCCGGAAGACCGCCCGCCCGGCGGGTAAAAAGGCCGCCAAAACGGCCCGGAAGGCCCCGAAAACCGCCGGCAAGGCCGGAAAAGCGGCTTCCAGGGGTGTCAAGAAGGCAAGCAAGAAGGCAGGCCGGAAGGTCGCTTCTGCGGTCAGGGGCGGGAAGGCCGGAAAGGCCAAAAAGACCGGAAAGAAGGCGGTCGGCAAGGCCTCGAAAAAGGTCACGAAAAAGCGAGCTAAACGATAGAGACGGTTGACGAAACCGAGTTGAGTCCTTTAATAAGCCCGCATCCAAGTCGGATAGTTTTATGACGATGCCGGGCCCCGAAGAAGATGAGGGGAAGGGCGTCTTGTTCGCGTTTGCGGACACCTGCCCGAATTAGCAATGAACATGATCCGGTCCATGAGGGATCGGCGACAGGAGAGAAGTCCTTGGCCCGTATTGCCGGCGTGAATATTCCGACCAACAAGCGCGTTCTGATCGCGCTCCAGTACATCCATGGCATCGGCCAGAAGAACGCGGCCGAGATCGTCGAAAAGGTCAAGATCCCCGTGGATCGTCGCGTCAGCCAGCTGAGCGACCAGGAAGTCCTGCAGATCCGCGAAGTGATCGACCGCGACTATCTGGTCGAGGGCGACCTTCGCCGCGAGACCGGCATCAACATCAAGCGGCTGATGGACCTCGGCTGCTATCGCGGTCTACGTCATCGTCGCGGCCTGCCGGTGCGCGGCCAGCGCACCCACACCAATGCGCGCACGCGCAAGGGCCCGGCGAAGTCGATCGCCGGCAAGAAGAAGTAATTTTTCGAATTAGCGCAGGGAGCGGCGTACGCGTTTCGCCGCTTGCTGTTTGAGGTGTAGCCGCTGGCACTACGGCGGCGTTTGAGATCACTGGAAAGGTTTTGAGGTAATGGGCAAGGAAGCCACCCGCGTACGCCGCCGCGAACGCAAGAACATCGCATCCGGCATTGCGCACGTGAATTCGTCATTCAACAACACGACCATCACCATCACCGACGCGCAGGGCAACACCATTGCCTGGTCGTCGGCAGGCACGATGGGCTTCAAGGGCTCGCGCAAGTCGACCCCCTATGCCGCGCAGGTTGCGGCCGAAGACGTTTCCAAGAAGGCGCAGGAGCACGGCATGCGCACGCTGGAAGTGGAAGTTGCGGGCCCCGGCTCGGGCCGTGAATCGGCGCTTCGCGCGCTGCAGGCGGCGGGCTTCACCGTCACATCGATCCGTGACGTGACGACGATCCCGCACAATGGCTGCCGTCCGCGCAAGCGCCGGCGGGTTTGATGTTTGGTCGCGGGACGGCGCGGCTGTCTCGCGATTGTTTTTGGAATTTGAGTGCCGCGGACTGATCCGCGATCTCCAACGCCGGTGATCTGAAGGCAGATCGACTGGCCGGTCTATGGACCCGAAGGGGTGACAAAGTGACGATCCAGAAAAATTGGCAAGAACTTATTCGACCGAACAAGCTGCAGGTAACGCCTGGCACCGACGCGACCCGGTTTGCGACCGTCGTCGCCGAACCGCTCGAGCGCGGCTTCGGCCAGACGCTCGGCAACGCGCTGCGCCGCATCCTGCTGTCGTCGCTGCAAGGCGCGGCGGTGCAGTCGG
>PNLC01000415.1 GCA_013822885.1 Bradyrhizobium sp. | reverse complement strand
TCACCTGCTCACCGGTCACGGGATTGATGCCGCGGTTGGCAAGAGTGGCCGCCATCACGGCGATATCGCGCGCCGTCACCAGGATGGCGCATTGCCGGAAGTAAACGTCAAGCACCGACGCCACATTGTCCCGGATCACGGCGTTGGTGCGCAGCAGATAGCCGATCGCCCGGTTGCGGTCGCCGGTGGTGCTTTCGGAAGCATAGACGGCATCGTCGACGTCGAGGTCGCGCCCGGCGAACCGGCCCAGCGCCTGCCGGATATACTCGAACGCAGCGTTCCCCTTGGCCTCATGGATCAGGCCGGAGCAGGCGATCGCGCCGGCATTGACCATCGGATTGAACGGGTGGTTCTCGGCGTTGAGGCGGATCGAGTTGAAGGGGTCGCCCGAGGGCTCCACACCGATGGCGCTTTCGACCCGCGCCGCACCCAGCGTATCCAGCGCCAGCGCGAACACGAACGGTTTCGACATCGACTGGATGGTGAAGGGGATTTGTGTGTCGCCGACCTCGTAGACGTGGCCGTCGAGGGTGGCGAGGCTGATGCCAAAATGGGCAGGATCGGCCTTGCCGAGTTCAGGGATGTAATCTGCGACGGCGCCGCCGGTCTCGGACGCGAAATCCGCGTGGCAGCCGTTCAGGAACCGCAGCAAGGGCGGTTTCGAGCTGGTCCAGGCCGGAGCGGCGGTGGCAAGAGGAGGCGACTGTTTCATCGCCTCCTTTTGTGCATTGCATTCAAGGTGTACGCAACTGGTTCGGCATCAGGGGTCGGCGGCGTATCAGCACGAGCGCGATCAGGATGGTCGGGATCAGGATCGCCAATCCGAGCGAGGTAATCTGCCATTGCGAGAGCGGCATGATGTTGCCGCCGGGCGTGGCGAGGACGAAGCCGCCGATCACGAGCAACACCCGCAGCGGCCATTCGAGCGTGCCGGTGCCTCTGAGGTCGCCGACAAAGGCCTGATAGCCCTGAATGCCGCCGCAGATAAACAGCGTGCCGACACCCGCCAGGGCCATCAGTCCCAGTCCCTCGAAATACGGGTTCGCCCCCTGCAGCACCAGCGCCGGGTTCAGCACGAAGAAGAACGGAATGAAGTAGATGATGCTGCCGACCCACATCGATTCCCATCCCGTTTTCATCGCCGGGGAGCCGGCGATGCCGGCCGCGGCAAAGGAGGCGATGGCGACAGGCGGGGTGATCGATGACAGCATGCCCCAGTAGAAGATGAACATGTGCACGGCCATGCGGTTGAGGCCGGCCTTCTCCAGCGCGGGAGCCACCAGGATGGCGAGGAAGATGTAGCAGGCGGTCGTGGTCAGGCCGAGCCCGAGGATCAGGCTCGTGAGGGCGCACATGCCGAGCAGCAGGAACGCGTTGTCGCCGGCAATCCGCAGCAGATCATTGGCGAGGCTGGAGACCACGCCGGTCATCGAAAACGCGCCGATCAGAAGGCCGCAGCCCGCGAGGATGCCGATCAGCTCGACGAAGGTACGGCCGTTGACCTCGAGGAACTTGCTGATGGTGCCAAACGTCCAGCGCGTATCCTTCGAGAACAACTGGTTCAGTACCAGAAGCAGCGCGGTTGCATAGAACGGCGCGTGGCTCTCGCGCTTGAAATACAGCAGCATCACGATCAGCAGCGCAATGACGAAGATGTAGTACCAGCCCTCCTTGATCGTATCCATGACCTTCGGCAGTTCGGCGCGCGGGATGCCCTTCAGCCCGTGGCGCGCGGCATAGGAATCCACCTGCATGAACAGGCCGGCATAAAACAGAGCCGCCGGAATGATCGCGGCGAGAGCGACCTCGGCGTAACTGACGTTGAGGAATTGCGCGATCACGAACGCGGTTGCCCCCATCACCGGCGGGGCCAGCACCGCGCCGGTCGATGCGCAGGCTTCGATCGCGGCGGCATAGGAGGCGCGGAAGCCGCTCTTCTTCATGACCGGAATGGTCATGGTGCCGGCGGTCAGCACGTTGGAGATGATCGAGCCGGACATCATGCCGAGCAGGCCGGAGGCAAAGATGCACACCTTGGCCGCGCCGCCGCGGAACGTGCCGCACAGCGCAAAGGAAATATTGATGAAGAATTTTCCGGCGCCTGTCATCATCAAGGCGGTGCCGAACACCAGAAAGCCGATCACGGTATCGGCGAAAGCCTGGATCGGAATGCCGAGCAGGCTTTCGCCCGACAGCACGTGATATGCCGTCGCCTGTTCAAGCGTCGACTGGGTTCCGCGAAACGGTCCCAGCCATTTTGCATCGGCAAACAGGGGGTAGAGCGTAAACGGTAGCACGCTTAGCAACAGGCTCCAGCCGCCGGTGCGCCGCAGTGCCTCCATCAGCACCGCCCACATGATGATGCCTGCGATGATGACGTCGGTCGGCGCGCCGCCGAATTCCCAGCCGGCTTCGGCGGCCTTGCGGACGCTGCGCATCAGGAGGATGGCGCAGGCAAACGTCGCGGCAAAGAGCAGGATATCATACCAGGGGATTCGGTCGAGCGACGAGGTCCCCGTTCCCGGAAAGATCAGGAAGGTGAACGGCAACATCAGTGCGATAAGCAGGTAGAAATATTCGGTGTTGAGCTGGGTATAGCCGATGAAGAAGCGCAGCGAAAATTGCTGGTTGATGCACAGCAGGATGGTGGCCGCCGTTGCAACTACCAGCGCCCAGCGCCACGCTCCGCGCAAGGTCCGCACGCGCGTGACCTCGGCTTCCTGCATGTTGCCCGCGCCGGCGTGCGGGTCATCGAAAACGATACGTTTGGCAGGCGCGGCTGCGCTATCAGTCGCAGAAGCTGACATCATTTTCCCCGGGAGATGTTCGCCTTCGACTTCCAGCGCGGAAGCGGGCGTTATTGTTCGAAGCCGTTCGGCATGTTGGCCTTGGACAGCGCCGCCGCACGGGCCTTCAGCCAGCCGTCAAGGAAGGCCTTGTCGTCCGATGGCGGGCTGGACTTGCCGTAGTCGGCCCATGCCGCGCCCAGCACCTCCTGGCGCTTGAGCAGGCCCTTGTTGTGGGCTTCCTGCGCGTCGCTCCATTGCCCGGCTTCCTTCAGCGCCTTGGCGGCGCCGGGATGAACCGGAACAACCCAGTTCTTGGTCTGCCGGTCGGCTCCGAGGCCGCTGGAGCCGGGCGCTGCGTCCTTGTAGGCGTCATAGCCCACAATCATCGCCTTGGTGATGGAATAGACCTCGTCGGCAGGCACCGATCCGTACACCATGAAGATCGGATAGGGGTAGTTGCCGAGTTCGATCGGCTTATCCTTGGAAATACCGGCGCCGCAGGTCGCCATATGCGGGAAGAAGAACGAACCGACCTTCTTCACGCGCTCCCAGCCAGCCTTGTCATTGTGGGGTAGCGGCGGCCAAATGATGCCGCGGGGCGAGGTTTCGAGTTCCTTCGCCGGGCCGGTGATGGTGGTGGCGAAAGCGGCATCGACGTCGTTGTTGACCATGCCCTTCCACATCGCGCCGTAGCTCGAGAACTCCACGGTCTTGATGTCGCTCTGCTTGAGATCGCCGAAGGCGAGAATTGCCAGCGAGTTCTGGTTCAGCGCCGGCGAACCGACGACGAAGCCGACGCGCTTGCCCTTGAGTTGCTTGACCTCGGTGACGCCGGTATCCTTGGCGACGCCGAGCGTGGCGGCGTTGCAGTCGACCGATGACAGCACCAGTTGCAGCGGCTGCGGACCCCACTCCTTGGCGCCGAACTCAAACACGCCCTCCTGCGCGAAGTAGGTGCCGGAGCCCATCGCCGACATGACTGCGCGCTTGGCGCGCAACGGTGCAAGACGCGCCACGTCGTTGCCGGCGGGCAGCACGCGGACGTCGGTGCCGTATTTGTCTTTCATCATCTTGCCGACGCCGACGGCGATGTTGAAACCGGCGGTGCCGGTATCGTAGGCGGTGACGGTCATCGTCGGCGGCAGCTTGACGTCATCGGCCAGCGCCGGGGCTGCTGCCAGCAGCGAGAAGGTTGCCAAAGCACCAGACGCGGAATTCATAAGCCGACGGATCATAGTTCCTCCATTTGTCTCGTCAGACGAAACTTTTTTGTCGTTGGGATCATGTCATTGCAGGATTGCGATGGCAATCGCCGATACCAGTCACGACTGTCGCCGTGACGCTTCATTCCTAGACACATTGTCGCGGATCGAAAGTATGAGCGCGCGATTTATGCCTCGATGATCGCGACGACCTGGCCCTCGGCAATGACGTCGTCGATGCTTACGAGCAACGCCTTTATTTTTCCTGCGGCCGTCGACGTAACGGGAATTTCCATCTTCATGGCTTCCACGAATGCGATCTCATCGCCATCGCCGACGCTTCCGCCAGTTGCAACAGGAAGTGCGCACACGCGGCCGGCGACTTCAGTGATGATCTTGATATCTGGCATGCCATTTCTCCCGAGGACCGTCTGACGGACTAATTGTCCTCGTGAACGGCTTTTTGTTTGTC
>PNLC01000414.1 GCA_013822885.1 Bradyrhizobium sp. | reverse complement strand
AACTGCGCGTGCGAGCCGCGCTCGATCGCCTTGCCGCCTGAAATGACGATGATTTCATCCATTTCAACCACCGACGTCAGGCGATGGGTCGACCAGATCAGGGTTCGTCCCTCCGCCACGTTCAGAAGCGTGCGGTTGATCGCGGCTTCCGTGGTCTGGTCGAGCGCCGAGGTCGCCTCATCGAGCAGCAGCAGCGCGGGGTTGCGGATGATGGCGCGCGCAATCGCGATGCGCTGGCGCTGGCCGCCCGAAAGCGTATCGCCGCGCTCGCCGACCGGCGTGTCGTATTTCTGCGGCAGGCTCATGATGTAGCTGTGGATCTCGGCCTTGCGCGCAGCTTCCACGACCTCCGCGTCGCTGGCGCCCTCCTTGCCGAGCCGGATGTTTTCCCGGATCGACATGTTGAACAGCATGTTTTCCTGGAACACGATCGCCATGCCCTTGCGCAGCGAATGCCGCGTCACCCGGCGGATATCGACACCGTCGATGGTCACGCGGCCTTCGTCCGGCGTGTAGAGGCGCAGGATCAGGTTGAGCAGCGTGCTCTTGCCCGAGCCGCTGGGACCGACGATCGCGATTCGCTTGCCGACGTCGAGCTTGAGGCTGAAATTGTCGAGCACCGGAACTTCGCTGCCTTCGTACTTGAAGGTGACGCGCTCGAAGCTGATGTCGTTGGTGATGGGCGGCAGATCCGGCGCGCCGGCGCGATCGGCGCCACGCGTCGGTTCATCCAGCAATTCCTGCATATGCCGCACCGCCGCCGCCGACTGGATCGACACCGGTATGAAATGCATCAGGTGGGCGATGTTGTACGACACCTCCCAGAACGCGCTCTCGAAGGTGACGAAAGTGCCGATGGTGATCTGGCCCTTGGTGGCGAGGTAGGCGCCAATTGCAAGCACCACGAGGTGCAACAGCAACACCGAGATCGTGACGGTACGCTCGACCATGGTCGACAGAAACACGGCAGAAGCGGTCTTGATGCGCACTTCCTGGTTGCGCATCGTGAACCAGCCGAGCGTCCGCCGCTGCAGGCTGAATGCCTTCACCACCGCCTGCGCCGCCACGTTTTCCTGCACCGTGCCGAGCAGCGCCGCCTCGTTGAGCTTCTGCTCGTAATTGGCCTGCACCGCCTTCGGGGTCAGGATCCGCGGCCCGATCAGCGTGATCGGAAACACCAGCAGGGCGATTGCCGCAAGCTGCCAGTTCAGGAACAGCATCAGGATGATGCCGGCGATTAATTCCAGGAACGGCAGCGCCGCGCTGTTGGCAAAGGTCTTGATCGAGTTCTCGTAGGCCGCGAGGTCGATCGAGAAACGCGAGAGAATCTCGCCGCGCTTGGTTTTTGCGAAATAGGACGAAGGCAGGTTCTGGACGTGTTCGAACAGCCGCGTCCGCGTGTCAGCGATCAGCCCTGCGGCCAGCCGCGCATCCCAGCGCTCGTACCAGACCGCGATGATCGAGGTGATGATGCCCGCGACCGCGAGCACGCCGAGGATCTTGTACAGCGCCTGGAAATCCTCTTCGCCCAGCGCGTCGTCGATCAGGAATTTCAAGCTCAACGGCATGATGACGTTGAACAGCGTCTCCACCAGCACGCCGAAAGTGACGAACGCTACCAGTTTCCGGTAGTTGCCTAGATGCGGCCTGACGAAGCCGTAGATCGTGGTCAGTGCGCCGGCGGCTTCCTTGGCTGTGAAGACGACGAGATCCTCGTCATCATCATCGTCGTCGAGTTCCAGCTCGTCGTCCTTGCCGTCGTCGCCGTCATCGTCGGGAGACGCGCTGGCTGCCTTGCCGCCGGTGGCCGGTCCCGCCGGGACCGCCTCCAGGGCGAGCTTCTTCGCGAGCTCCGGATCGTCCGCCGGCGCGGGCTTCCCATCATCCGAAGAAGGAGGCTTTGGCGCCATGAAACCAACCGATGCTGCACGGCCGGCATGACCGCAAAAACGAGCGCGGTAGCCGCAAACGCTACCGCGGCGATCCTATGCGATCGGGATGAGTTCGGCAAACAATTGGCGCTGCCGGTGCGGATTCACCGGCATCGGCCGAACTGCCTAGACGTCGGATTCGACCTTGTCGAAGAACGAATAGCGCAGGCTGTCGGCGTCGGCGTACCACTGCCCCGGCCCCTTGTTGGCGGCGAGCGTCGCCGCCCACAACGCGTCGGTGCAGTCGCGGCGATGCATCGAGAGGTCGAATCCGTTGCCGAAGAACAACTCTGACCATTCCCACCAGGTGCCGAGCTTCTTCACCCCGCGCAGCAGGTCGTAGCGGTCGATCAGCGCCGGCGCCATGTCCGACGTCACCGATCCGAACACCACCCCCGTCTTCACGACACGGTGCAACTCGCGCACCGCCCGCGGCACCTGCTTTTCGGCGACGTGGCACAGGCTGGTCTCAAACAGGAAATCGAATTCGTCGTCCTTGAACGGCATATCGACGATCGAGCCGAGCTTGTTGAACTTCCGCAGCGCCTTCGGTGTTCTGGCGTGGATCGTCCGGTTGTTTTCGATGCCCCAGGCGTCGATCCCGCGCTCGCGCAGCGCACCGACCAGTTCGCCGCTGGCGGAGCCGGCAACCAACAGCTTGTAGCCCCTGGTCCTGTTCCAGACGATCTTTATCAGGTCGGTCAGATAGGCCGGATCGGTGAACCGGCGCCACGCCTCGCGGTACGGTCCGAGGCCACGGTAATTATCGAAATAGTCGCGGTCGATCTTGTCGGAGACCGACACTCCCTGCTGCGAACGGGCGCGGCGCAGCCGGATCATCTCGGTGAGAATGATGTCGGTCGCGGCATCGGAGGAGTCGAGCAGACCGTTCAAGGTCGAATCGAACAGGTAGTCACCGACCACCACGATCCCCGGATGCTGCTTCGGTTCGGGCCGATGGTTGGTCATGACGTCGCGCACCGGCAGGCCGCCCGGCAGCGCATTCACCGACGACAGCCAGCGGTGAATCTTGCCTTCGAGAAAATGGTCACGGGCATCGCCAAAGGACGCCGGCAGCGATTTCAGTGCGGCGTCGATCAGCTCCTGGTCGCTGAGATTGGCGAACGCCAGCGCATCGGAGCCGGCGATCAGCCAGTTCAGCACGCCGTGCCTGCCGACGTCATGGCGCGCGCCTTCGTTGTAGATACAGCAGCCGCCGAACGCTTCCGACATGAACCAGGCGCCCGGTATTTGCTCGCCCCAGAACGGCTCGTCGAACAGGATCGAAACCCGCAGGTAGTGCGCCGGCTTGTCGAAATAGGCGACGTGCTTGACCATCGACCTGCGCAGCTCTTCGCCGTCCCAGCGCATGGTCGCGAGCCAGGAATGCGGCAGGCACACCAGAACGAGATCGAAATCGCGCGTCTCCGGCCCCTTCCCGTTCATCATGTCGAGTTGGTAACGGCCGGACTCGGTCCTGCCGACCTTCAGCACGCGATGATTGAGCTGGACGTCGGCATCGACCTCGGAGCGAAGGCACTCGATCAGTTGCTCATTGCCGTTCTGGATCGAATACAGGCCGATATAGCCGTCGATATCCATCACGAAGTTCTTCAGCGCATTCAGCCCGTTGGTGTTGTGGCTCTCGGTCGCAATATCCGATCGCGCCATGACCTTGAGGAAGCGCTTCGCCGTGGCATCGCCCACTTCCTTGTCCAGCACTTCCTCGCAGGTCATGTAGGCCCAGGGATGCTCGTTGTCGTGCGCACCAACGCCTTCATAATATTCGACGGGCGATACCAGGTCGGAGCAACGCTTGCGGAACGCCTCGATCGCGGCGGCGGTCTTCGCGCCATATTTGCGGCGCATGCCCGACACGTCGTCGAGCAGTTCGCCGTCGAGCTGCACCTGCTCGGCGTCCATCGGAATCGTCTGCAGGCCGAAATGCTGGACCAGTTCGCGCAGCGGATCCGGGCCGGTCATCGAATAATCGTAGATCTCGGCAACGCCCGCCTCGTACAGCGCGGGCGCGGAATCGAATTTGCGCGACAGGATCTTGCCGCCGACCCGATCGGAGGCCTCGTAGATCGTCACGCGGCAGAGATCGCCGAGCTTTTTCTTCAGGTACCAGGCACTCATCAGCCCGCCCGGGCCGCCGCCAACGATTGCAAGATCCAGCATATTTGTTCCGTCGCCCCTCCGCCGCGTCCTGCCTCAGGCACGGTCGGTATAATCCAAACTAGCAAAAGCCCTTTTCACCATGAAGGAAAGATGAACAAAGCGAGCCCTCGCACCGCAACAAGCAAAGAAAGCAGCAAAAAGGCCGGCTTGCGCCGGCCTTTTGTCTCGGTACCGTATTTCTGCGGAGGCCCTATTCCGCAGGCGGCAGGGCCAGCGGCTCGGCTTCCGGCGCCGTCGGTACGATGGCCGTCTGCTTCTCGCGCTCGTCGAGAATCAGCTTGTCGCGCTTGACCGCGACCTCGCGGATCTTGGCCATCGAAGCGCCGGTGCCCGCCGGGATCAGCCGGCCGACGATGACGTTCTCCTTGAGGCCTTCCAGCGGA
>PNLC01000413.1 GCA_013822885.1 Bradyrhizobium sp. | reverse complement strand
CGCGACCTGCCGGAATACGAATACTTCATGCAGATTCCCTCGATCCGCTATGGCCGCAGGGTGACGCAGAATTTCAACAAGCTGATCGGACGCTATCCCGGTGCAGATGGCTTCAAGACCGGCTTCATCTGCGCTTCCGGCTACAACCTGGTGGCGTCGGCGACGCGCAACGGCAAACGGCTGATCGCCGTCGTGCTCGGGTCCTCCTCCGGACAGGCGCGCGCGGTGCGTGCGGCGCAGTTGCTGGAGCGCGGCTTCGGCGGCGGCAACGGGCTGGGGTGGCTGAAACCTGCGCTCGGCACAGTCGACAATCTGGCGCCGATCGATGCGTCCCCGCCGAATCTGCGCGAGGAGATGTGCAGCGGCAAACGCAAGCGGCCCGCGAGCGACGAGGACCCGGATATCGTTGCGTCCAATGGCGCGGCGAGCGGTGGCGAAACCGCCGTGGCGTTCTTCACCGCCGCCTTGCAGGCGCCGGCGGCGAAGCCTTCGGAACTGATTGCCGGTCCTGCGGCAGCGTCCGAGCCGATCCTCGTCTATACCGGCCCGACCAAGTCGGGACCCGCGTTGATCGCAGCGGTTGCAGCGGATACCGACAGCCAAAAGCCGGCGAAGCGCGGCAAGAAATCACAAGTCGCGGCGAAGAAGCCCGATGCCGATGCCGCGGCCGCGCCCAAGGCCGAAGCCAGTGCGAAGCCCGCGGCCAAACCAGGCGCCAAAACAGCCGACAAGCCGGCCGCCGCCAGGCACGCGAACGCCAAGCCGGAGGCCACCGCCAAGCCGGCCGCCGCCTCGGCTGAGAAAAAGCCGGCTGCCGCAGCCAAGCCCAAGCCCGTCGCCGCGAGCGAGAAGCCGGCGCCGAAGCCCGCGAAGCCCAACGCCCCCGCCAAGCCCAAGGCCGAAACCAAGCCGGCTGGTTAACGAACGGCAAAGCCGCGCAATTAGGCAGTTTTTGCTGTCGTTGGATCTGCTATTTCAGGTCGATGAATGCGTCGATAGCGCGCAGCCGCTTGCCATCGACAGCGGCATTCACAATACTGCCGAAAACAGGGCGTGCCCGGCCGACAAACAGGGAACAACCAGAGGGGAAATACCATGGAGCGGATCTGGCTCAAGCAATATCCGGCCGGCGTTCCCGCCGACATCGACGTCAATCAGTATTCATCGCTGGTCGAACTGCTGGAAGAGAGCTTCAAGAAGTTCGCCGATCGCAAGGCGTTCATCTGCATGGACAAGTCGATCAGCTACCGCGACCTCGACGACATGTCTACCGCGCTCGGCGCCTATCTGCAGAGCAAGGGCATGCAGAAGGGCGCGCGCGTTGCGCTGATGATGCCGAACGTCCTGCAATATCCCGTCGCGACCGCCGCCGTGCTGCGCGCCGGATATGCGGTCGTTAACGTCAACCCGCTCTACACCCCGCGCGAGCTCGAGCACCAGCTCAAGGATTCCGGCGCCGAGGCCATCATCGTGCTGGAGAACTTCGCCACCACCGTGCAGCAGGTGATGGGCAAGACCGCGCTCAAGCATGTCATTGTCGGCAGCATGGGCGACCTGCTCGGATTCAAGGGCGTGATCGTCAACCTGGTGGTCCGCAAGGTGAAGAAGATGGTGCCGGCCTGGTCGATCCCGCGCGCGGTCGCGTTCAACGATGCGCTCGCCGCCGGCCGCGGCATGAAGCTCGACAAACCAAAGCTGACACTGAATGACGTCGCCTTCCTGCAATACACCGGCGGCACCACCGGCCTTTCCAAGGGCGCCACGCTGCTCCACCGCAACATCCTGGCCAACGTGCTGCAGAACGACGCCTGGCTGCAGCCGGCGCTGAAGAAGCCGCCGCATGTCGACCAGCTCTTCATCGTCTGCGCGCTGCCGCTCTATCACATCTTCGCACTGACGGCGTGCTTCCTGCTCGCCATGCGCGCCGGCGGCGTCAACCTCCTGATCCCGAACCCGCGCGACATGCCGGGCTTCATCAAGGAGCTGATGAAGTACCAGGTCAACAGCTTCCCCGCCGTCAACACGCTCTACAACGGCCTGTTGAATTCGCCCGGCTTCGACAAGGTCGACTTCTCCAAGCTGAAAACCTCGTTCGGCGGCGGCATGGCGACGCAAAGGGCGGTCGCGGAGAAATGGCTTGCCGTCACCGGCTGCGCGCTGTCGGAAGGCTATGGCCTGTCCGAGACCTCGCCGACGCTGACCTGCAACCCGGCCGACACCGACAAGTTCTCCGGCTCGATCGGCATTCCCGTGCCATCGACCTATATCTCGATCCGCGACGACGACGGCAAGGAAGTGCCGCTCGGCCAGCCCGGCGAAATCTGCGCCAAGGGTCCACAGGTAATGTCGGGCTACTGGAACCGGCCGGACGAGACCGCGAACGTGATGACGGCGGACGGCTTCTTCCGCACCGGCGACATCGGGGTGATGGACGAAAAGGGCTACACCAAGATCGTCGACCGCAAGAAGGACATGATCCTGGTCTCCGGCTTCAACGTCTATCCCAACGAAGTTGAGGAAGTGATTGCGAGCCATCCGGGCGTGCTGGAATGCGCCGTGATCGGCGTGCAGGACGCCAAATCGGGCGAAGCGGTCAAGGCCTTCATCGTCAGGAAGGACCCCAGCCTCACGGCTGAGGACGTCATCAAGTTCTGCGGCACGCAGCTCACCGCCTACAAGGTGCCCAAGCAGATCGAGTTCAGGACCGACCTGCCCAAGACCAATGTCGGCAAGATCCTGCGCCGCGAACTGCGCGACGAGAAGAAGGCCGCGGCGTAAGGGGCATACGGACGCCAGTCCATGCCTGAAGCTCAGGTTACGCCGGCGGACATCCTGGCCTTCTGGCGTGACGCCGGCCCCGACCGCTGGTACACGCCCGACGACGGCTTTGACTCGGAGGTGCGTCGGCGCTTCCTCGACCTGTGGCGGCAGGCGGCGGCCGCCGAATTGTCGTCGTGGGAAGCGAGCGATGACGGCGCGCTGGCGCTCGTCATCGTGCTTGACCAGTTTCCCCGCAATATGTTCCGCGGCGAAATCGGGACCTACGCCTCCGATGCGCTGGCGCGCGAGGTGGCAGGGCGCGCCATCGAACGCGGCCTGGACGCGCGGGTCGATCCGGTGTTGCGCGAATTCCTGTACCTGCCGTTGATGCACTCGGAGCATCTCGCCGATCAATTGCGCTGTATCGAGCTCTCGCGAACGGCGGGCCTTGCCGAAGCCGCCAAATGGGCCGAGCACCATGCCGGGATCATCCGGCGCTTCGGCCGCTTTCCTCATCGCAACCGCATCCTGGGCCGCGCGACCACGCCGGAGGAGCAGGCCTTCCTGGATGAAGGGGGCTTTTCGCCCTGATGACGCAAGCGTGAACGGACGCTACGGTTGCCGTTTCGAGCCGCGCGAATATTGTGCCGGCCGCCTGCCCGGTCTAAGAAACATGCCTCATTCAGGGAGAATTTGAAAATGACGATCCAAGTCGGCGACAAGCTGCCGGAAGCCAAGTTTCGCGTGATGACCGCGGAAGGCCCGCAGGTCAAGACCACCGACGATATTTTCAAGGGCAAGAAGGTCGCGCTGTTCGCGGTGCCCGGCGCCTATACCGGCACCTGCCACAAGATGCACCTGCCGAGCATTTTCCTCAACGCCTATGCCATCAAGGACAAGGGCGTGACCACCATCGCCATTGTCTCCGTCAACGACGCCTTCGTCATGAACGCTTGGAAGCGCGACACCGACCAGCGCGACGAGGCAGTGTTCCTCGCCGACGGCAATGCCGACTTCACCAAGGCCATCGGCATGGAGCTCGACGCCTCCGGCAACGGTCTCGGCATCCGCTCCAAGCGCTATTCGATGTTGGTGGACGATGGCGTGGTGAAGAAGCTGAACCTCGAGCCGGCGCCGGGCAAGGTCGAAGTCTCCGGCGGCGATACGCTGCTGGGGCAGCTTTAAGCTTAAGAGCCACTCGTTGCGTGCTTCCTTCTCCCCTTGTGGGAGAAGGTGGCGCGAAGCGCCGGATGAGGGGTTCTCTCCGCATCAACGGTCTGTGTGTGCGGAGAGAACCCCTCACCCGTCTCGAATGAGCTCCGCTCATTCGAGCCACCTCTCCCACAAGGGGAGAGGGGAAGATCTACGTCTTCAACCGCGCGATCGCGACGCCTTCGCGCGCGAGTTGATCGGCGCGCTCGTTTTCGGCGTGACCGGCGTGGCCCTTGATCCAGTGCCAGCGCACCTGGTGCGGCTTCAGTGCGGCGTCGAGGCGCTGCCAGAGGTCGACATTCTTGACCGGCTTCTTGTCGGATGTGCGCCAGCCGTTTCGCTTCCAGCCGTGGATCCAGCCGGTGATGCCCTGGCGGACATACTGGCTGTCGGTGGTGAGATCGACCACGCACGGCTTCTTCAGCGCTTCCAGCGCCGAGATCGCCGCCATCAACTCCATGCGGTTGTTGGTGGTGTGCGCCTCGCCGCCCTTCAATTCTTTCTCTTTATCGCCGAATTTCAGGATCGCGCCCCAGCCGCCGGG
>PNLC01000412.1 GCA_013822885.1 Bradyrhizobium sp. | reverse complement strand
CTCGATGGACATCGAGACGATATCTTCGGGCTCGCTCGGGCTCGATATTGCGCTGGGTGTCGGCGGTCTGCCGAGGGGGCGGGTGGTCGAAATCTACGGGCCGGAGTCCTCGGGCAAGACCACGCTGGCGCTGCACACGGTGGCGGAAGGGCAGAAGAAGGGCGGCATCTGCGCCTTCATCGACGCCGAACATGCGCTCGATCCGGTCTATGCGCGAAAGCTCGGCGTCAACATCGACGAACTCCTGATCTCGCAGCCCGATACCGGCGAGCAGGCCTTGGAAATCTGCGACACGCTGGTGCGCTCCGGCGCGGTCGACGTGCTGGTGGTCGATTCGGTTGCAGCCCTGGTGCCGAAGGCCGAACTCGAAGGCGAGATGGGCGATGCGTTGCCCGGCCTGCAGGCGCGGCTGATGAGCCAGGCGCTGCGCAAGCTCACCGCCTCGATCAACAAGTCCAACACCATGGTGATCTTCATCAACCAGATCCGCATGAAGATCGGGGTGATGTACGGCTCGCCGGAAACCACCACCGGCGGCAACGCGCTGAAATTCTACGCCTCGGTCCGCCTCGACATCCGCCGCATCGGCGCAATCAAGGAGCGCGACGAGGTGGTCGGCAACAGCACCCGCGTCAAGGTGGTGAAGAACAAGCTGGCGCCGCCCTTCAAGCAGGTCGAATTCGACATCATGTACGGCGAAGGCGTCTCCAAGATGGGCGAGATCCTCGACCTCGGCGTCAAGGCCGGCATCGTCGAAAAATCCGGCGCCTGGTTCTCCTATGACAGCCAGCGGCTCGGGCAGGGACGCGAGAATTCAAAGGCGTTCCTCAAGGCCAATCCGGACATGGTCGCCAAGATCGAGACGGCGATCCGGCAGAATTCCGGCCTGATCGCCGAGCAGATCCTGGCCGGTCCCGCCGAACGCGACGCCGACGGCGAGGAGCCTGCGGACGAATAAACTTCCGACGCTTCAGGCCGGCATGGCTTGAGACGCGACAGACGGGCGCTGCGGACGTTGAGTTGCCGACGTCTTCAGCGCCCGTTTTTGTTTGGTGTTGTGTGCGGTGGCCAAGCCTCGCTGACTTGGCGGGAGACGGGTGATGTTTGTCGTTCAAACCGGGCGAGCCAGGCGCACACGCAAATATTCAATCCTGATGATCTTCGCCTTGCTCATCATGGGAGCTTTTGCGGGCATCCTCACGCTGCATTGGGATGTCCTTCGCAAGAAGAAATAACCACATACTCAACCGCGGGCGCGCCCTTCACGCGCCCGTTCGACGCCATTGCCGTCACTCCGCCGCCTGCGCGTAGTCCTCGACCGGCGGGCACGAGCACACCAGATTGCGATCGCCATAGACATTGTCGACCCGCCCCACCGGGCACCAGTATTTGTCCGTGCGCGAGGTGCTTGCCGGGAAACAGCCGGTGGCGCGGCTGTAGGCGCGGTTCCACCCATCGTCGACGATGTCGTGCACGGTGTGCGGGGCGTGGCGCAACGGCGAAGCCTCGACCTTCCAGCGGCCGATCTCGATCTCGGTGATCTCGCTCCGGATCGCGATCATCGCGTCGCAGAAGCGATCCAGCTCCGCTTTCGATTCCGATTCGGTCGGCTCGATCATCAACGTGCCCGCGACCGGGAAACTCATGGTCGGCGCGTGGAAGCCGTAGTCGATCAGCCGCTTGGCAATGTCGTCGACGGTGACGCCGGAGGTCGCCTTGAGCGGGCGCGGATCGACGATGCACTCATGCGCGACGCGGCCCTTTGCATTCTTGTAGAGTACCGGGAAATGCGGATCGAGCCGGCTTGCGATGTAGTTGGCGTTGAGAATCGCAACCTCCGTGGCGCGCGTCAGCCCTTCGCCCGACATCATCAGGATGTAGATGTAGGAGATGGTCAGGATCGAGGCCGAGCCCCATGGCGCCGCCGACACCGGACCTACCGGATGCCGAACGGCGCCGTCGATGGCCGGGTGGCCGGGAAGGTAGGGCGCCAGGTGCGCCTTGACGCCGATCGGTCCCATGCCGGGGCCGCCGCCGCCATGCGGGATGCAGAAGGTCTTGTGCAGATTGAGGTGAGAAACGTCGGCGCCGTAATCGCCGGGCCGCGACAGCCCAACCTGCGCGTTCATGTTGGCGCCGTCGAGATAGACCTGTCCGCCATGGCCGTGAACGATGTCGCAGATGTCGCGGATGTGCTCCTCGAACACGCCATGCGTCGAGGGATAGGTGATCATGACCGCGGCGAGGTTCTTTGAATGCTTTTCCGCCTTGGCGCGGAGGTCGTCGACGTCGACGTCGCCGCGCGAATCGCAGGCGGTCACCACCACCTCCATGCCGACCATGTGGGCAGACGCCGGATTGGTGCCGTGCGCGGAGGAGGGGATCAGGCACACCTTGCGATGCGGCTCGCCGCGCGCCTCGTGATAGGCGCGGATCGCGAGCAGCCCGGCATATTCGCCCTGCGCGCCGGAATTCGGCTGCAGCGAGATCGCGTCATAGCCGGTGATGTCGCACAGCCATTTTTCCAGCCGGGCAAACAGCGCGTGATAGCCGCGGGCCTGATCGGCAGGCGCGAACGGATGCAGGCTGCCGAATTCGGGCCAGGTCAGCGGGATCATCTCGGTGGTCGCGTTCAGCTTCATGGTGCAGGAGCCGAGCGGGATCATCGCGCGGTCGAGCGCGAGGTCGCGGTCGGCGAGCTTGCGCATGTAGCGCAGCAACTCGGTCTCGGAGCGGTGCGTGTGGAATACCGGGTGGGTGAGGAACGCGCTGCCGCGTTTCAAATCCGCCGGCAGCGCCTCGCGTGCGCCGACCTTGATGTCGGCATAGGCAAGCTTGCCGCCGAACGCGCGCCATGCCGCCTCGATGGTGGCTGGCGTGGTGGTCTCGTCGACGGCGATGCCGAGGGTCCCGTCACCGATGCGCAGGTTGATCTTTTCGGCGAGCGCGCGGGCGATGATCTCGTTCAGCTTTGCGCCGGCCTGCACCGTGACCGTGTCGAAGAACGCCTGCGACTTCGGCGCAAAGCCGAGCTTCGCCAGCCCTGCCGCCAGCACCGCCGCGCGCCGATGCACCGTGCGGGCGATGTGCGTCAGCCCCTCCGGGCCGTGATAGACCGCGTACATCGAGGCGATGACCGCCAGCAGCACCTGCGCGGTGCAGATGTTGGAGGTGGCCTTCTCGCGGCGGATATGCTGTTCGCGGGTCTGCAGCGCGAGGCGATAGGCCGGCTGCCCGCGCGAATCCACCGACAGGCCGACGATGCGGCCGGGCAGCGAGCGCTTCAGCGCGTCGCGCACCGCCATGTAGGCCGCGTGCGGACCGCCATAGCCCATCGGGACGCCGAACCGCTGCGCCGAACCGATCGCGATATCCGCGCCGAGTTCGCCGGGCGAGGCGAGCAGCGTCAGCGCCAGCAGATCGGCAGCTGTGACGGCGAGCGCGCCCTTGGCGCGCAGCGCGGCAATCGCCGGGCGCAGATCGCGCACCGCGCCCGACGTTCCCGGATATTGCAGCAGGCCGCCGAACACCTCGGCGGAATCGAGATCGGTGAGGGGATCGCCGACCACGAGACTCCAGCCCAACGATTCGGCGCGGGTGCGCAGCACGGCGAGCGTCTGCGGATGCACCTCGGCATCGACGAAGAACGCCTTCGATTTCGCCTGCGCCGACCGCTCCGCCAGCGCCATGGCTTCGGCCGCAGCGGTACCTTCGTCGAGCAGCGAGGCGTTGGCGACGTCGAGCCCGGTGAGATCGCAGATCATGGTCTGGAAGTTGAACAGTGCCTCCAGCCGGCCCTGGCTGATCTCGGGCTGGTAGGGCGTGTAGGCTGTGTACCACGCTGGATTTTCCAGGATGTTGCGCTGGATCACCGCCGGCAGGATGGTGCCGGAATAGCCTTGGCCGATCAGCGAGGTGAACACGTCGTTTTGCGAAGCCAGCTCGCGCATGTGCGAAAGCGCCTCGGTCTCGCTCAACGCGCGCCCGATATCGAGCGGCGCCTTTTGCCGGATCGAGGCGGGCAGTGTCTGGCTCATCAGCTCGCTGAGGCTTTTCGCGCCGACGCTCTCCAGCATCGCAGCGACGTCGCGGGGCGAGGGGCCGATGTGCCGGCGCACGAAATCGGTAGCGGCTTCGGCAGTGGTTTTCAGCGGCGCGTTCATGGGTGTTTTCCTCAGATAGTGCTTGTCATGCCCGCGAAGGCGGGCATCCAGTACGCCGGGAAGTCAGCGATAGAGCCGACAGGCCGCGGCGTACTGGATCGTCCGCCCCAAGTGCGCAATTGCGCACAGGGCGGACGATGACAGTGAGTATGATGAGAGAGCGCTGCATCACATTACGCCGTATGCGCCTTGTACGCGGCCTCGTCCATCAGGCCGTCGAGTTCGCTCTTGTCTGCGATCTTGAGCTTGAAGAACCACGCCTTGCCGCCCGCGTCGGAATTGACCAAAGCTGGTTCGGCGGCGAGTTCCTCGTTGACCTCGAGCACCTCGCCCGAGATCGGCGCGTAGACGTCGGAGGCA
>PNLC01000411.1 GCA_013822885.1 Bradyrhizobium sp. | reverse complement strand
CCCGCGAGTACTTTCACTTCTGCCTCAACCACGTCCGTGAGTACAATCAGAACTACAATTTCTTCCAGGGCATGAATGCCGACGCTGTCGCGCGCTACCAGAAGGATGCGCTGACCGGCCATCGCCCGACGTGGAAGATGGGCGCCAACACCGCCGGCAAGAAGGGCAAGCAGGCCGCCGAGGATTTTGACGGCGCCTCCGATCCCTTCTCCATGTTCTCCGAACTCAACGGCCGCGGCCGTTGGCGGCCGGGACCGGGCGCCGAGGCCAAGGTCGAGACCCGCAAGGTCATGAACGCCGAGCGCAAGGCGCTGCAGGTGATGGGGCTCACCGCCGAAGCGACCCTCGAGGACGTCAAGGCGAAGTACAAGGCGCTGGTCAAGCAGCACCACCCCGACGCCAACGGCGGCGACCGCTCCACGGAGGATCGCCTGATCGAGATCATCAAGGCGTATAATTATCTGAAGACCGTGGTCCGCGGAGCTTAGCCTCGTCGTTCCTGCGAACGCAGGGACAACAGCAGTAATCGTGACGCTCACCCCGGCATCGCCCCGATATACGCCGAACTCGGTCGGATCAGACGGCCGCAGCGCTGCTGCTCGCGGGCGTGCGCGGTCCAGCCTGCGGCGCGGGCCACGGCAAAGATCGGCGTAAACGCCTGCCGCGGTATCTTCAGCGCGTCGAGCAGGATCGCGGTGAAGAACTCCACATTGGTGTCGAGCGGGCGCTCCGGATTTTTTATCCGCAACGCGCCGCGGATATAGGCCTCGACCTCGCCGGCGAACGGCAAATCGGTGCCCTCGCTGGCAAGCCGCTCGATCGCGCCCTTCAGTACATCGGCGCGCGGGTCGCGGACGCGATAGACGCGATGGCCGAATCCCATCAGCCGTTCGCCGCGGGCGAGCGCGCTGTCGACCCACGACTTGATGCGCTCGCGGGTGCCGATCGCGTCGAGCATTTCCAGCACCGGCTCCGGCGCGCCGCCGTGCAGCGGTCCGGTCAGCGCGCAGTAGCCGGCGGTGACGGCTGCGAACAGATCGGCCTGCGTCGATGCCACCACCCGCGTGGTGAAGGTCGACGCGTTCATGCCGTGGTCGCACACCGTGACGAAATAGGCGTCCAGCGCCGCGGTCTCGCGCGCGTTCGGCTTGCGTCCGAGCATCATCGACAGCGTGTCGGCGGCATGGCTTAAGGTTGGATCGGGCGCGATCGGATCGTTGCCCTTGGCGCGTTGTACAAGTGCGCCTGCGATCACCGGAAACGCACCGACGATGGTGGCTTCGTGCGCGAGGCCGGCTTCCGCGCGCAGCCCCGCGACCGCCGCGCGAAATCCGTCGACGATCGACAGGCCGCGCGTGATGCCAAGCAGATCCGGCAGCCGGGCGAAGGCGCGTTCGCGCCCCGCCCCGAGTGCGGCGCGAACCGCGGCTTCGCCGACCGGCTGGCCGGTTCCGCCGCTCCACAGCCGCGCGGTCACGCCCTCGAAGCCGGTTTTGCGGGCGAGGTCGCCGACCCGCTCGCCGGCAATGATCAGTTCGCCGCGCTCGCCATCGACATGGCTGAGCACGGTTTCGGCGGCGGGGACCCCGTCCAGGCCGATCGGGGTTTTTGATAGCTGCATGTTCATGGAGGCACTCCCTTTGTTCCGCTTCAAAGGTCGGGCCTCTCGACAGATTGATCAATCTTGATTATGTAAATCAATATGAAAAAATCCGCCGGGCTATATCTCTCCGCCCGCGAGGCGTCCGCCGAACTCGCGATCTCGCAGGCGACGCTCTACGCCTATGTCAGCCGCGGGCTGATCCGCTCAGAACCGTCGGAGGATTCGCGCAGCCATCGCTACCGGGCCGAGGACATCCGCACGCTGAAGGAGCGGCGCACCCCATCGCCGGAGCCGCGCGGCCTGCGCAGTTTCGATGCCGATCTGCCGGTGATGGATTCCGCCGTGGCGACCATCACCGAGAACGGGCCGATCTACCGCGGCGTCAATTGCGTTGACCTCGCCGAAGCCGACACGCTCGAACATGCCGCGACGCTGTTGTGGGACGTCACCGGCGTCGACCCGTTCGAGCAGGACAATTGCCCTGTCGTCTCGGACGAAATGCGCGCCGTCGCCGACGCCACGCGCCATGCCAATGCGATCGATCGTGCGATTGCGGTGCTGGCGCTCGCAGCCAGCGCCGATCCGCGGGCCTACACCCGCGCCCCCGAAGGTCGGGCGCTGCTCGGCGGACGCATCATGCGTCTGGTGGTCGCGACCATGCTGAACGCGAAATCATCGCCAAAGCCGCTTCATCTGCAGGTCGCGCGCGGCTGGGCGCCGGATCACAAGCACGCCGCCGATTTGCTTCGCCGGGCGCTGGTGCTGCTGGCCGATCACGAACTGAATGCGTCGACCTTCACCGTGCGCTGCGCGGCCTCGACCGGGTTGAACCTTTACGATTCGGTCATCGCCGGTCTGGTCGCCCTGAAAGGCCCGAAGCACGGCGGCGCCGGCGTGCTGGCGGCACAGTTGTTGAAGACTCTCGCCAATGGCGAGGTCGCCCCTGTGATCCGCGAGCGCGTCGCGCTGGGAGAGCGTTTTGCGGGCTTTGGCCATGGCGTCTACAAGCACGGTGACCCTCGTGCAAAGGCGCTGCTTGCGGCGCTGGCGCGCTCCGGCGCCGACCGTAAATTCACCCATGAAATTCCGGAACGCATCGCGGAAGCCACCGGCGAGTTCGTCAACATCGATTATGCGCTGGCGGTGCTGGTGCATACGCTCGGCCTGCCGCCCGGACATGAACTGGTGCTGTTCTCGATGGCGCGCACCGTTGGATGGATCGCCCACGCCTGCGAGCAATTGCAGCACGGCCGGTTGATCCGGCCACGCGCGCGCTATGTCGGTCCGGCGCCGGGCCGCAGCCCCGTCCGGGCCTGACGGCGGCGCAGCGTCCAGACGCCGAATGCGACGATCGACGCCCCAACCACGGCAAGCATCCACAGATGTTTGCCGACGTGCTCGTGATGCGGGAGCCCGGCATAGTGGTGCAGCGCCGTGACCGCGAGCACCCCCGGCAGCACGTGCGCCAATGCCCAGGCGAACACCGCCGGAATATTGACGCCGTAAAACCTGGCGGGAGCCATCCCGAGCGCGCCCGCTGTGACCGGCACGAAGGCGCGTATCGGCGGCACGAAGCGGGCGAAAAACACGGCCAGCGCGCCCCAGCGATGGAAAAAGGCTTCGCTCTGCGCCATCACGGCGGGATATCCTGACATTGGCCACGCACCGAGGATTGCTCGCTGCGAGCGATGGCCCGCCCAGTATGCCGAGCCGTCGCCGAGCGCGGCGCCGGCAATGGCCGCCGCCAGTACGCCCCACAGTTGCAGTTCGCCGCCGGGGATCAGCGCGCTCAAGGCTAAAATGATGGTCGAGCCCGGCACCAGCGCGCCTGCGACCGGGGCCGCCTCCAGCAGCGCCGCAAGGAACAGCGTGAGATAGGCCAGCCAGGGATGCGCCGAGACAAACGCAATCAGGGGATCGAGGAAGGTCGTCACGAAGGTCCTGTTGCTGTGGATCGGCCCGAAGTCCAGCTAACAGTTCCGGATCGGCGCCGAAAGGGCGCCGGGCCGGAGATTCAAGGCCCGCATGCCGGTCCTCGCGCAAAAGTGCAGCGAGATTCGCAGGGCAGCCCTCCAAAAACCTGACAGATGACCTATCTCAATGATAAGGCGAGGGAACTTTGATTGCGCCGCGGGCTTCTGCCGGCCCTTGCTCTCTGCTAGGTTTGCACAAGCCCCCATCCGCAGCCATTCAGCAAATTCGGTTTCGGGAACGCCCGGGACCTCGGAGGATTGATGACGACCGCCGCCATGAGCAAAGTTTCGGAGCCCGCCGGCATGCCCGACATGAAGGTGTCGGTACGGCAGGTTTTCGGTATCGACACCGATCTCGAAGTGCCGGCCTACTCGGAGGTCGACCCGCATGTGCCGGAAGTCGATTCGGATTACCGGTTCGACCGCGCCACCACGCTCGCGATCCTCGCCGGTTTTGCCAAGAACCGCCGCGTCATGGTGACCGGCTATCACGGCACCGGCAAATCGACCCACATCGAACAGGTTGCGGCGCGGCTGAACTGGCCTTGTGTGCGCGTCAACCTCGACAGCCACATCAGCCGTATCGACCTGGTCGGCAAGGACTCGATCGTGGTCCGGGACGGCAAACAGGTCACTGAATTCCGCGACGGCATCCTGCCGTGGGCGCTGCAGCACAACATCGCGCTGGTGTTCGACGAATACGATGCCGGCCGTCCCGACGTGATGTTCGTGATTCAGCGCGTGCTGGAAGTTTCCGGCCGCCTGACGCTGCTCGACCAGAACAAGGTGATCAAGCCGCATCCGGCGTTCCGCCTGTTCTCGACCGCCAATACGGTCGGCCTCGGCGATACGTCGGGCCTCTATCACGGCACCCAGCAGATCAACCAGGGCCAGATGGACCGCTGGTCGATCGTCACCACGCTGAACTATCTGGCGCATGACGAGGAAGTCGAGATCGTGCT
>PNLC01000410.1 GCA_013822885.1 Bradyrhizobium sp. | reverse complement strand
GTCGAACTGACCAAGGCCGGCACCATGCTCAACAACGCCACCTTCAGGCCGTTCCTGGTCTACTCGCTGGTCGCGCTGATCTATTTCTGCCTGTGCTTCCCGCTGTCGTGGTGGGCGAAGAAAATCGAAGGACGCCTCAATGTCGCTCGTTAGCATTCGTGACGTCAGAAAGAGCTTCGGTACGAACGAGGTCCTGAAAGGCGTCTCGCTCGACATCGCCAAGGGTGACGTGGTCGCGATCATCGGCCGCTCCGGCTCGGGCAAGAGCACGCTGCTTCGCTGCATCAACGGGCTGGAAACGTATCAATCAGGAACCATCGTCGCCGACGAGATCGAGGTCGGCGGCGAGAAAACCAATTTGCGCGAGCTGCGCCGCCATGTCGGCATGGTGTTCCAGCAGTTCAACCTGTTTCCGCATCTGACCGCTGCCGAGAACGTCATGCTGGCGCCGACCGTCGTCAATAAAGTGTCGAAGGCGGAAGCGCGCGCGACCGCAGCGGAAGTGCTGGCCAAGGTCGGCCTGTCGGAAAAGATGGACGCCTATCCGAGCGAGCTCTCCGGCGGCCAGCAGCAGCGTGTCGCCATCGCCCGTTCGCTGGCCATGCGGCCGAAGGTGCTGCTGTGCGACGAGATCACCTCGGCGCTCGATCCCGAACTGGTCAACGAGGTGCTGCGCGTGGTCGAGCAACTGGCGCGCGAAGGCATGACCCTCATTCTGGTGACGCATGAAATGCGCTTCGCCCGCGACGTCGGCACCAAGCTGGTCTTCATGCACCACGGCAAGGTGCATGAAGAAGGCGTTCCGAAGGAAGTCTTTGCCGCCCCGCGAACGCCTGAACTGCAGCAGTTCGTGGGTCAGGTCGGCTGAGCTACCGCGACAGCAGATTGGTCTTCGCCACGTCGATCACCTCGTCGCCGCGGCCGCTCATCACAGCACGGAGCACCCAGAGGCTGAAGCCCTTGATCTGTTCTGCCGTGATCGTTGGCGGCATTGACAGTTCCTGCGTCGCGGTGACGACATCCAGGACAGCCGGGCCGTCATGGGCCAGCACGTCGCGGATTGCCCCTTGCAACTCGCCGGGGTCCTCCACCCGCACCGCATGAATCCCCATGGCGCGGGCCATCGCCGCGAAATCCGGGTTCTTCAGGTCGACGCCGGTCTCGATGAATCCGGATGCCTTCATTTCCATCGCGACAAAGCCGAGCACGCCGTTGTTGAAGATCACGACCTTCACCGGCAGCTTCATCTGCGTCAGCGTGATCAGGTCGCCCATCAGCATGGCAAACCCGCCGTCGCCGGACATCGAGATCACCTGCCGCCCCTGCTGCGACGCCTGCGCGCCGATCGCCTGCGCCATGGCGTTGGCCATCGAGCCGTGGACGAACGAGCCGATCAGGCGCCGGCGGCCGTTCATGGTGAGGTAGCGCGCAGCCCAGATCGTGGGCGTGCCGACGTCGGCGGTAAATACCGCGTCCTCCGACGCCTGCTCGCTGAGGAGGCGCGCCAGATATTGCGGGTGGATCGGCTTCTGCCCGGGCGTACCCTTGGCGAGATCGTCCAATCCGGCGCGGGCCTTCTTGTAGTGAGCCAGGCTGTCGTCGAGATGCTTGCGGTCGGTCTTCGCCTTCAGCTTCGGCAGCAGCGCGCCGATCGTGGCGCCGACGTCGCCGACGATGCCGAGGTCGAGCTTGCAGCGGCGGCCGAGATTTTCCGGCCGGATGTCGACCTGTGCGATCTTCGCATCCGCCGGCAGAAACTGCTTATAGGGAAAGTCCGTTCCCAGCATCAGCAACACGTCGCACGCATGCATCGCCGCGTAACCGGACGAGAAGCCGATGAACCCGGTCATGCCGACGTCATAGGGGTTGTCGAACTCGACATGGTCCTTGCCGCCGAGCGCGTGCACGATCGGGCTCTTGAGCGTCTCCGCAAGCCGCATGAGGCCGTCATGCGCGCCGGCACAGCCGCGGCCACAGAACAGCGTGACGCGCTTGGCGCCGTCCAGGAGTTCGGCCAGGGCTGCGAGTTCGGCATCCGCCGGCAGAACGATCGGCGCGGGCGGCAGCAGCCCTCCGCTCGGCGTGATGTCGCGTGTTGGCGATGGACGCAACGCGACGTCGCCCGGGATGACGATGACGGCAACGCCGCGCTTCCCCACCGCTGCGCGAATGGCGTTCTCCAGCACGTAAGGAAGCTGCGCCGGATCGGAAATCAGCTCGCAGAAATGGCTGCATTCCCGGAACAGATCCTGCGGGTGGGTCTCCTGAAAATAGCCACCGCCGATTTCGGCGGACGGAATCTGCGCGGCAATCGCCAGTACGGGCGTGCGGCTGCGGTGCGCGTCGAACAGGCCGTTGATGAGATGCAGATTGCCGGGGCCGCAGGATCCCGCACACACCGCCAGTTCGCCCGTGATCTGCGCTTCGCCCGAAGCAGCAAAGGCTGCGACCTCCTCATGGCGAACGTGAATCCAGTCGATGGCCTTGCGTTTGCGCAGCGCGTCGGTGAGCCCGTTCAGGCTGTCGCCCACGACGCCGAAGATGCGCCTGACGCCGGCCTGGGCCAGCGTCTCCGCGATCAGGTCTGCGACATTGTCGATTTTCATGTTGCGTGATCCTTCTCAGCGTCCGCTGAATTTCGCTGCGCGCTTCTCGAGAAACGCGGTGCGCCCTTCCACGGCATCCGCGCTGAGGCGGATCTCCGCCTGCGTCTCGATCTCGCGGCGGAACTGCTCGGCATAGGTGGCGTGTTCGCTCTCGTCGATCAGGAGGCGGGTTGCGACCAGCGCCCGCGTCGGGCCGCCGGCGAGTTTCCGCGCCAGCGCCAGCGCGCCGTCGCGCAGCGCCGCCTCGTCGAACACCTCGCGGACCAGGCCCCATTCCTTGGCCTGATCAGCCGTGAGCGGCTCGTTGGTCATCATCAGTTCGAGCGCACGCTGCCGGCCGACGAGGCGCGGCAGCAGCCAGGTCGAACCCAGGTCGGGCACCAGCGCGATTCGGCTGAACACCTGAATGAAACTTGCCGAGCGCGCCGCGACGATCACATCGCCCGCCATGGCGAGGCTGAACCCGCCGCCGGCCGCCACGCCGTTGACGGCGACGACAATTGGCACGCGGCATTCGCGCAACGCCTTGAAAGTCGGCCAGTAATACTTCATCACCCCCGCGACGATGTCGTCGCCCAGAATCTGCGCGGCCTTGAGATTTTGCCCCGAGCAGAAACCGCGGCCGGCCCCCGTCAGCACCAGCGCCCTCACCTCCGGATCAGCAGTCATCTCGCCGACGGCCACCGCGAGATCGCCCAACAGATCCGGCGTCATGGCGTTGAGGGTCGCCGGCTCATCCAACGTCAGCACGCCGACGCTCCCGTCACGCTCTCGTTTCACTCCCGGCATATCGAAACCTCCATTCGCAGGCATTTTTTGGCAGGCCCGGCCGGGCGCGGCAATGTTCCCGATGGTACAGAAACAATGCGACAAAGGACAATCGCCCCGAAACGCATAGGCTCCGTGCCCCCTGTGACAAGCCGCTCTTGCTTTGATCTTGCGCAAAGTGCCCTTCGGCGGGAAACTGTATCCACGGGGCATCTGAGGACTTCCAGATGCGAAAAGCGCCGGACCTGTCGATCTCGCCCGAAAAAGTGTTCTTCATCGCCACAAAGTCGCGCCAGTCCGACGGCACGGCAGACTTGAATGCAAACTCGGGCTCCGCCGATGACGATGCCGTCCACGGCTCCAGGGACCGCAGCAGGACGGCCGATCGCTCCGAGCTTTCCGGCTTCATTCAGGACCTGAATGTGGACGAGCAGATCGACCTCGTCGCCATGATGTGGCTCGGCCGCGGCGACGGCGATCTCGACAACTGGAACGACCTGCGCTCGGAGGCTTCGCGCGCCCACAACAACCGCACGGCTTCCTACCTGGTCGAAACACCGATGCTTGCGGATTATCTGGAAGAAGCCCTGTCGCAGTTCGGCATGTCGCCCGAGGAATTCGAAGAACCTCTCTGATCCACACGAGACCGAGTATTCCGGAGCATGGCAATGACCAAGATGAAAATCGGCACCGGCGACTGGATCGTCGTCTGCGACGGCCGCAAGGCGCTCATCCTCGAAAATCTCGGCGACCGAATGTTTCCCAATTTGCACACGAAGGAAGTGCGCGAGCAATCCGACCTGCCGACACAGGCTCAAGGCAGCGCGGCTCCGGGACGCGTGTACCAGTCGACCGGCGCAGCGCGAAGCTCGATCGAACAGACGGACTGGCACGACGAGGCCGAGCGATCATTCCTGAAGGCGCTGGCAGAGCGGCTGGATACGGCGGTCACATCTGGTGAGACTTCCGCGCTGACCATCGTCGCCTCGCCGCGGGCGCTGGGCATGATCAGGGCGGACTATTCGGATGCCCTGCGAAAGGCCATCAGCGGCGAGGTGGCCAAGGACCTCGTCAAGATGCCGGTCTATGAGATCGAAAAGCAGCTGCTGTCGTGAAGGCGCGGCGCCATTTTACCACACCCGATGAATGCCGACGCTTCATGCGAGTT
>PNLC01000409.1 GCA_013822885.1 Bradyrhizobium sp. | reverse complement strand
CCCGCGGCTTCGCCGTGACTTCATGCGATACCGTATCCGACGGGCTCGCCCAGATCGGCAAATCCGCGCCGGCATTTGCCGTCGTCGATCTACGGCTCGGCGACGGAAACGGGCTCGACGTGGTTTCGGCGCTGAAGCGCAAGCGCCCCGAGGCGCGCGCGATCGTGCTGACCGGCTATGGCAACATCGCGACCGCCGTCACAGCCGTGAAGATGGGCGCGGTGGACTATCTCTCGAAGCCTGCCGATGCCGACGACGTAGTCGCGGCCTTGCTTGCCAGCGGCACCGAGAAATCCGAACTGCCGTCGAACCCGATGTCAGCGGATCGCGTGCGGTGGGAACACATCCAGCGCATCTACGAGATGTGCAACCGCAACGTCTCCGAAACCGCGCGGCGGCTCAACATGCACCGCCGTACGCTGCAGCGGATTCTGGCGAAGCGCGCGCCGCGGTAAATTTATTCCCTCACGGTGAGGAGCCGCGAAGCGGCGCCTCGAACCATGCAGGCCATGGATTGATCCCCGCGGCTGAAAGCCCGGCCTCAATCCGTCGAGACGCGCGTTCCGCACTCCTCCAGATGAGGGGGAGCAAGGGCGCTCTTGCACCGTGCCCGCCATCTCTCCGAAACTGCGACTGCTGCTGCCATCAAAGTCAGGCTGATGTCGGGTTACTGACGTGTTCTCCAATGCCCTTTCGGCGCAAATTTCGGTCGTTGATTGAAGGGTCTCCCATGTTGATACAAAAACTCAGGCTGCAGCGCGGCTGGTCGCAGGAACAATTGGCCGAGTTGAGTGGCCTCAGCGTGCGCACTATCCAGCGCATCGAGCGGGGCCAACCCGCCAGCATCGAATCTTTGAAATCGCTCGGGGCGGCCTTTCAGATCGATTTTTCCGATCTCAAGGAGCCAGAAATGAACCCCACCGTCAGCCAAAATGTCAGCGCCGATGAAGCTCTCGCCCTGTCGCACGTCCGCAAGATAAAGGCCTTCTATATTCACGTTGCGCAGTACGCCATCACTGTCGGTTTCCTGGCCGCGGTGAATTTCTTCGTGTCGCCCCGTTCCTACTGGGTAGTCTGGATCGCGATTGGCTGGGGTATCGGCCTGCTGTTGCACGGATTGCGGACGTTCGACAAAATTCCGTTCCTGAATGGCGAATGGGAAAGGCAACAGGTCGAGAAGCAGTTGGGCCGGAAGCTATAGCAGCTCCGTTCGAATTCGACTAAAACTCCCCGTGCCCCTGCGGATCTACCAGCCGGTTGATCCGCAGCGCGGCCGCCATTGCAAACCGTACCGTCATCGATTTGCGCGTCGCTGCCGGCAGGCGATGCTCCGGCGCCTCGCAATGCAGGTGTGCGCCGTAGGCATCGGCGATGATCAGGCCGGTATCTTCGGGGAAAATCTCGCAGGGCAAATCCTGCGTGAAGGCAAAGAATAGCCGGTCGCAATGCATCCGGTAGTCCTGCCATTTCTGGTCGGCGCGCAGATCTTCCACCGACGACTTGATCTCGACGATCCAGATGTCGCCGCGCTCGTTAAGCGCGACGAGGTCGGCGCGCCGTCCCGACGGCAGCGGCAACTCGCTGATGCAGGAAAAGCCCAGCGACCGCAGCAGCCGCGCGGTACCGCGCGCGATCGCGAGCGCCGTCTCCGACTGGCGACGGTCCAATGGCGGCACGAGACCGATCTGGCGGGCGGATGATTCCATCGTCGTGAACCCTATCCGATTTCGCTGCGACCACCCAGCAGCGATGCCAAGTCCGGCGTGAAGCCGGCCATGAATTTGTCCGTAACACGCCGATTTTTGGACCTCTGCGCACCGCGAAGCCAAAGGCCCCTGAAAGGGAACCTTGCTTCCGAGGGACAAGACACTGGAGGAGATCCACGATGCCACGCATCGCACCATCCGCTTTTGCCCTCGCCCTCACCGCCCTGTTGCCGTGCGCCGGCCTCTCGTCCGCCATCGCAAAGCCCGCCGTCGAAGTCGCGTTCGTGCTGGACACCACGGGCTCGATGGGCGGCCTGCTGGAAGGCGCCAAGCGCAAGATCTGGTCGATCGCCACGGCAATCGTCGATTCCAATCCCGACGCTGACATCCGCATGGGCCTCGTCGCCTATCGCGACGTCGGCGACGATTACGTGACCAGAAAGGTCGAACTCACCGCCGACATCCAGGACCTCTACGCGAGACTCCTGGAACTGAAGGCGCGCGGTGGCGGCGACTGGCCGGAGAGCGTCAACGAGGCGCTCGACGTTGCCGTCAACAAGCTGCAGTGGAACGCGAGCGCCGATACCAGGAGGATCGTGTTCCTGGTCGGCGATGCGCCGCCGCACATGGATTATGCGCAGGACACCAAATATTCCGTGACGCTGTCGGTAGCGAAGCAGAAGGACATCATCGTCAACGCGGTGCTGGCCGGCAACGCCCGCGATACCGAGCGGGTGTGGCGCGACATCGCCCAGAACGGCAACGGCCGCTTCATTCCGATCCCGCAGGATGGCGGCCAGGTCGTCATCATCGAAACGCCCTACGACGAAGACATCATCATCCTGCAGCGGGAGATCAACGGCACCGTGATCCCGTACGGGCCGAAACAGCTACAGAAGAAGACCGAGGACAAGGCGAGACAATTGTCCGAGGTCGCGGCCGCCGCGCCCGCACAGGCCTCGGAGATGGCGAGCTATCTCAACAAGCGGTCGAAGGCGACGTCCGAGGCCGTCACCGGCGCCGGCGATCTCGTCGCCGACGTCGCTACCGGCCGCAGCCGCGTTTCCGCCGTCAAGGAAGAGGAGCTGCCCGACAATCTGCGCGCGATGAAGCCCGAGCAGCGCGCCGAGGAAGTCGACAGGCAGATGAGCCAGCGCAAGGCGCTCAATGAGAAGCTGGCAGCCCTGGTGGCGAAGCGCGACAAATACGTCGCCGACCAGCGCAGCAAGGCGCCGCCGAAGGCGTCATCGTTCGACCGCGTCGTCGAGGACACGCTGAAGGCGCAGATCAAGCGGTAGATTCGCGGGCGCGTCATTCCGGGGCGCGAAGCGAACTATAGTGCGCAATTGCGCACCTGAGAATCTCGAGATTCCGGGTTCGATGCTTCGCATCGCCTCGGAATGACGGCCTATCTGACGGCCCCTTGCGCTCAAACGTGCCTGCCCACGGCCATCTGGTAGATCGTCATGATCACCTCAAACAGGATCAGGAGCACGATAATCACTTCGAGCCGCAGCGAGCGCCGTGTGTCGATGATATCGGTCAGCACCTGCGCGGTCTCGGCGATCACGGCGAGTTTGCCGTTGAGCGATTCCGCGCGCTCCTTCAGTTCGTACTCGTCCTCCAGCCGCGCATACAGCCGCTCGAGTTCCGGCTTGTCCCAGAGAATGTCAGGCTTTTCCGAGACTGCGACGGGTCCGGTTACCCGGTGACGCACCGACAGTGCGTTGCCGATGTGCTTGAGGATCGACCCGCGGCCACCGCTGATCCTCCCGCTCTGCGCCAGTTCCCGCGCAAGCGGCTCGGTGGTGTCGAATACGGTAGCCACCTCGCGCTCGTGCCGGGCAAGGACGACGCTCTTGGCCAGCACTTCCGCGACCAGGATCAGCCGCTCCGGCGAGAAGCTTTGCAGGCAGATCGGACCGCCCGGCGCGATCGGCTCGTCCTTCTCTCCGGACAGTTCGATGACGGCAATTTCCTCATCGCGCCGCTCGAACGGCCCGGTCATGCGCGATTGCAGGCCGCGCAGGAAGTCGTCCTCTCCGACGGCGTTGAGGCCGATGAGAACGACGACGCCGTAGCGAAACAGCACAGCCACGCCTTCTTCATTGACGCGAAACGTCAGTGGCGTCGTTGCCAGCACATCGCCGCGCTCGAGGCCCGACGTATTGAGCCGATCGCTGACGGAAAAAGCCCGGACGGTCGTCCGGGTGCCGCCAAGCGGCGATTTGGAGGCCTGGTTCATCAACTGCTCATCCCGGCCGAACTCGCCATCTCACCGATGCATTTCCGGCTTTCGCCACTAGATATTGTGCGCGCAACCCTAGCACGGACCGGAACCGGGCAGATATCGGTTCCCGGCCGTGTTGACCCCTTTTCAAGGTGCAATATGGTGCCAGCCCATGGATGACAAAATCGAGACCGAGGCCGAGACCCAGGCGAAGGCCGGCGCGATGATCGTGCCGGTGACGCTGTTCGAGCAGAACTGCACCATCATCTGGCACGAGCCCTCCAAGAAGGCCGTCGTGATCGACCCCGGCGGGGACGTTCCCAAAATCCTGGAAGCGATCAAGCAGACCGGCGTCACGGTCGAGAAGATCTGGCTGACACACGGTCATATCGACCATGTCGGCGGCGCGGCCGAGTTGCGCGACGCGCTGCAGGTGAAGATCGAAGGCCCGCACATCGCCGACAAATACCTGCTCGAGAATGTCGTGAGCAGCGGCGAGCGCTTCGGCATGACCGGCGTGCGCAATTTCGGCCCCGACCGCTGGCTCGACGAGGGCGATCAGGTTTCGATCGGCGACCTCACCTTCGACATCCTGCACTGCCCCGGCCATTCG
>PNLC01000408.1 GCA_013822885.1 Bradyrhizobium sp. | reverse complement strand
GATCCTCGATCTGATTATCCTGACCTGACAGAACGTGTGTCGCGCGCGAAACCGGTTGGCGAATTTCCGGATCATGCGACAGGGAGAACGGTCATGCAGGTAACGGGCAAAGTCGTGGTGGTGACCGGTGGCGGCAACGGCATCGGCAAGGCGCTGTGCGAAGCCTTTCACGAAGCCGGCGCGGCCAGGGTGGTGGTCGCCGATATCGACCCCGACGCCGCGCGTGCCGTCGCCACGCCGATCAGTGGCGCGGCGTTCAAATGCGATGTCGGCAAGGAAACGGATATTCTTCACGTCATCGAGGAGACCGAGCGTCAGTTCGGCCCGATCGCGCTGTTCTGTTCCAACGCCGGCATCGGCGGTGGCTTTGATCCGATGTCGGTCAATGCCGGGGGAACCTCCGACGAGCCGTGGTCGCGAAGCTGGGCCGTGCATGTCATGGCGCATGTGTACGCCGCGCGGCATCTGATCCCGCGCATGAAGACGCGCGGCGGCGGCTATTTCCTCAACACGATTTCGGCGGCGGGGTTGTTGTCGCAGGTCGGCAGCCCGGCCTATTCCACCACCAAGCATGCTGCGGTGGGTTTTGCCGAGAACCTCGCGATCTCGCACAAGGCTGACAACATCAAGGTATCGATCCTGTGTCCGCAGGGCGTCGATACCAACATGCTGCGCTCAATCCCGAAGGGCCCGCAATCCGGCGACGGCGACCTTTCGCCGGAGCAGGTGGCGCAGGATGTGCTGAAGGGACTGGACGAGGAAACTTTTGTGATCCTGCCGCACCCGCAGGTGCTGGGCTACATGCGCAAGAAGACCGAGAACTACGACCGCTGGATCGCGGGTATGGCGAAGATCCAGGCGAAGATGCGGGAGAGTTACGGGAAATGACGGCGCTCTTGCGCCGTCATTCCGGGGCGCGAAGCGAACCCGGAATCTCGAGATTCCGGGTTCGATGCTGCGCATCGCCCCGGAATGACGACTAGCCCTTCTGCGCGTAGAGCAGCGGCACCGCCGAGTCCACCATCACCTCGATCAGGCTGGTGCCGTCGTGCGCAAGCCCCTGCCTGAGCGCGCCCGCAAGTTCTGACGATTTCGTCACCCGCACCGCGTGGCAGCCCATGCCTTCCGCGAGCTTGACGAAATCGATGCCGGGCAGTTCGAGCCCGGGCACATTGCGCACCTGCATTACCTGGCTGAACGAGCGCATCGCGCCGTAGCCTGCATTGTTGATCACCACGACCGTCAGCGGCAGCTTGCGCTGCGCTGCGGTCCACAGCGCCTGGATCGAATACATCGCCGAGCCGTCGCCGATCAGGCAGACGATGCGCTGGCCGGGGCGTCCCAGCGCCATGCCGACGGCGGCGGGCAGGCTGTAGCCGAGGCCGCCGCTCGCCATGGTGTAGAAACTGTCCTGGCCGCGCATCGGCATGAATTTCTGCATCGCCGGCCGATGCGAGGGGACTTCCTCCACCAGCACGTCGTCGGGTCCCATCGCGGCTGAGAGCGCATGCAGCAGGTATTCGGCGGGAATCGGCTCGGAGGCCTTTGGCGTCGGCGGCAGCGTGCGTCCCTCCGGCACCGCGCGTTTGGTTTCCGGCAACAGCTCCAGCAGCGTTGCCAGTGCCGGCTTCATGGTGGCGATGATGCTGGTGCCGACCGGCGTGATCGCGGCAGCACCGGGATCGTCGGTGATCTGGAACAGTCTTGTGGCGCCATCGAAGATTGCGGCGTGGCCTTCGACATGGAAGGTGAAGACCGGTGCGCCGATCACGACGACGAGGTCATGCTCGCGCAACGCGTCCGAAAGCTGTCCCGGCGAGGCATGCAGGAAACCTGCGAATTGCGGGTGTCGCTCGGGGAAGGAACAGCGCGCCGAGAACGGACTGGCCCAGACCACGGCTCGCGCCTTCTCCGCAACCTTGATCATGAGATCAACAGCCTCGGCGCGATCGACGCCGGGGCCGACGACGAGGGCAGGGCGCTTGCTCTCCGACAGCGCGGCCACCAGCTCGGCCATCGCGGCGGGATCGGCGCCAAGCTCGCGGCTGACCTGGCGCGCCTCGACCGGCTGCGTCGGACGAGCCCAGTCGTCGACCGGCACCGAGACGAAGGTCGGTCCACAGGGCGGCTGCATGGCGACGTAATACGCGCGCGCGATCGCGGCCGGCACATCCTCGGCCCGCGCCGGCTCGGCACTGAATTTCACGTAAGGCTGCGGAAATTCCGTCGCACGCTCGGAATAGAGAAAGGCCTGCAGCGGCATGATCGAGCGGGCCTGCTGGCCGGCGATGATCACCACGGGCGTTTGGTTGCGATAGGCGTTGAAGATGTTGCCGAGCGCATGGCCGACGCCCGCCGCGGAATGAAGGTTGACGAAACCGGCGTTGCGGGTTGCCTGCGCGTAGCCATCGGCCATGCCGACGACGGAAGCTTCCTGCAGGCCGAGCACGTAGTCGATGTCATCGGGCCAGTCGCTGAGGAACGGCAGTTCGGTCGAGCCGGGATTGCCGAATACGCGCTTGATGCCGAACGCGCGCAGGAGACTGAAGGTCGCGTCCTTGACCGTGGTGGTGGCGGCTTTGGCTGGTTTGCGGGACGACATCAGGGACTCCCAGAGTTCCGTTATTCCGGGTTCGATGCTTCGCATCGCCCCGGAATGACGACTATTCATATCACCACACAGCCGTACCCTTCATCGTCGGCTGGCCCTCGGCATTCGCGATCCACAGGTCCGTGCCGGCGCTGGTATCGTTGGCGTTGATCGAGAACTCGGTGCCTTCGAACAACGGCTGCACGCCGCGATAGCTGAATTTCTGCGGCGGCATGCCGCCGTGAAGCTTTGCCGCGAACTCGACGATCAGGGCGGCCTGCAGGGGGCCATGGAAGATCAGGCCCGGATAGCCCTCGACCTTGGTGACGTAGTCGCGGTCGTAATGGATGCGGTGGCCGTTGAAGGTCAGCGCCGAATAACGAAACAGCAGCACGGGATCGCTGACATGGGTTTCACGATGCTTTGCCTCCGGCGGCGGCGGAGGCGCCTTGGCCGATGCCGCCGGGGCCGCGCCGCCCATGTCGCGATAGACGATGTCCTGGCGCTCGCGGATCGCGACACCGCGCGGCGTCGTCACGGTGTGTTCGACGGAGACGAAGCACAGCGTGCCGGTCGAGCCGGTCTTTTGGGTCACATCCGAAATCCGCGACGTACGCGTCGATTCATCGCCGACGCGGAGCGGTTCGATGAACTGGATCTCGCCGCCGGCCCACATCCGGCGCGGCAGCGGCACCGGCGGCAGGAAACCGCCGCGGGTGGGGTGACCGTCGGGGCCGAGCATCGACATCGGAAACACCGGCTGCGCCAGGCACCAATGCGTGGTCCATGGCGCGGCGTCGCCGGTCTTGGGCTCGCCGATGTCCTGGAACAGCGTCGCGCGGAGGCCCTTTACCAGTTGCGCGGTGACGATGTCGGTGGCTTCGGTCGTGCGGCCGATCCATTGCCGCAGATGGTCGAGATCGAATTTTTCGGCGGCTTGGGTCATGACTGGCTCTTGGCACGAGGAGCTTTGGGCAATTCGGCGTGCTCGCCGATGGCGGGAACGGCGCCGTAGTGCCGCTCTTCATCGACAAAGATCGCGGCGGGCGCGGCATAGCTCACCTTGCCGTTCGGCGTATCGACCTCGATCCGGCGCAGATGCGGATGCACGGAGAGATCGGCCATCGTATTCACTTCGGCGAACGCGATGTCGGCCTCGTCGAGGCGCTTCAGCAACTCGACGCGCGTCATCGCGGCGAAGCTGTCCGCGACCGTCTTGTCGGTGAGTGCGCGGTTGCGCACGCGTTCGACCATGTTGGCAAACCTGGGATCATTGGGCAGGTCGGGCTGGCCCAGCACCTCGGCGCAAAGCTTCTTCCATTCGCGCTCGCTCTGAATCGAGATCAGAATGCCTTTGCCGTCCTTCGAATTGAACACGCCGTAGGGCGCGATCGAGGGATGGGCGAGCGCCATCCGCTTCGGCGGATTGCCGGCTTCCGAATTGATCAGCGGCACCGCCATCCAGTCGGCCATCACGTCGAACATCGAGATCCGGATGTCCGCACCCTTGCCGGTGCGGCCACGCGCGATCAGCGCTTCGAGGATGGACGCATGCGCGGTAGCGCCGGTCGCGATATCGACGACGGAGATGCCGACGCGCGATGGCCCTTCCGGCCCGCCGGTGATCGAGGCAAGGCCGCTCTCGGCCTGGATCAGGAGATCGTAGGCCTTGCGGTCGGCATAGGGGCCTTCATCGCCATAGCCCGAAATGGTGCAGCAGATCAGCGCCGGATAATCCCGCTTCAGGCGCTCCAGCGAGAAGCCGAGCTTGTCCATCGAGCCGGGCTTGAGGTTCTGCAACAGCACGTCGGCGCTGGCGATCAGCGCTTCGAGGTCGGCGCGACCGTCCTTGGTGGCGAGATCGATCACCACGGAATTCTTGCCGCGGTTGAGCCAGACGAAATAGCTGCTCTGGCCTTTTGCCGCGGCGTCATAGCCGCGGGCGAAATCGCCCTCGGGGCGTTCCA